>NZ_JSWE01000079.1 GCF_000815465.1 Candidatus Jidaibacter acanthamoeba
TGGTTATATATATTTCTAAAGCTTTAATTATAATTTCTTTCTCATTAATTACTAACCCTTTATACCTTAGAAAGTTATTGAGCACATTTACTATTCTATCTCTAGGAACTTTATAATAAGATGATAAAACAAATATGACTTCCATTATAACCGCCTGCTCTAAGTAAGCCCTGGTCTTTCCTGACTTTACGCTTTGGAAAAACGTCTTTGCAATTTGATATTGTTCTTGGTTATCTGCAAGTAAGTAGCGTAGTATGAAATTTGTATCTATGATATTATATTTCTTATTCATCTTTTTTATATCCTTTAGTTTGAGCTTGCCATGATGAATCTCTCACTTGAGAAAAATCTTTATCTTCCTGTTTACTAAACTCACTTAATGCACCTGCTACATTAGTAACTGGAATAACATGTATTTCTTCATCTACTATCTCAAACATGATAGTATCTGTTTGCAGCTTGTCTCTAATGATCTTTGGGATAGTAACCTGTCCTGCTCTGGTAATTTTCATAACATCGTTAATTAGCATATTTTTATCCTTTTATTTTTGCATGCAACTTGGTTTACTAATAACAATAGTATAGCTATAGCTAATATGAAAGTTATATTTATACTAATAGTATATTTAATAATTAAAACACATAATATCTTATGTGACTTAAAGGTAAGCAGTTTTTAAATGAAGGGCAAACTGATAAATAAACAGTTTGGAACATGAGCAATACTAGGTTGAGTCACATAAGCTATATTATGTCACTCAACCTCTATCTTTATAAAATAGATAATATATTTTTTATACAAAGGCTTTTATAAATACTAATTTATAAATTACTATATTCATAATACTATAAATTATTTTGCTTTTGATATATACTTAAATACAACAGTTTTAGTTCTAAAAATACCGGGGTAATATATGGATAGAGTAATTAGAAAGATAACCAGCGGAAAACAAGTAACCCTACCTCCTGATTTCTGCGAAAAAAATGACCTTCAAGTAGGGGAGCTCGTTGCTATGCATTTAGATGATGGAAAATTGATAATAGAACCTTATAGAAATAGATCTAAAGCTTTAGAAAAACTTGAAGAATTATTTAAAACGTTACCCGGAGCTTTTGGTGAAGAAAGTGAAGAAAGTTTATTAGAAACTATTGATGAAGAAATAAGTGCTACTAGAAAAAAGCACTCCTCCCCTCAAAAAAAATATGAGAAGTCTAAATGAAAATAATTTTAGATTGCAATGTCATAATAGCTGCAGGTCTAACCGATGGAGTATGCAGACAGGTAATTTTTAAGATAATCAAAAATCATAAAAATTATGTTAGTGAGGAAATCTTAAAAGAATATATAGCAGTTATAAATAGAGACAAATTTAAAAAGCATCAAAGCTATTTACAAAAATTGCTGAAAATCATATGCGAGGTTTTAGAGTTAGCTCAAGTCTCGACTACTTCTCATAGATTTGAATTACCTGATATAGATGATGAAAAGTATCTCGCTTTAGCATGTTCAGTTAAAGCTGACTATTTGATTACAGGTAATTTAAAACATTTTCCTGATAAGAAATATATTTATACTAAAGTTATTTCTCCAGGTGAATTTCTAGCTCTCTAACTGAAAAGATGACTAACCTACTATAAGATTCATTTGAATCATGCAGGTTAAGAGAAATAATACATAGGAATCTAAATCAAGATTGATTCAGTTTAAGCCATCCCTCTATGATCTGTTTATTATTAGCAAATATTGTAGAATCAGGTGTAATTGCTACCTCTGTCCATTTAATACTATTATCTGGTTGTTTTTGTGCTTGTACCCATGTCCAATTTGCACCATTTTCTTTAGAAAGAGGAATAGAGGAAGTCAACGAACTACTACTAGTAATCATTGCACTAATAACTGGTGCTGTTAAAAATGTAATATACATATTTTTTAGGGTTTGTACATATTGATCAGGAGGAATACTTATTGTAGTGACAGGAAGTATGCCTATATTAGCATTAATAGGAACAGTTGGGTCTACAAGCATAGATATAATCTTTGCTGGTTGTTTACTTATTATAGAATATGGTTGCAATAATAAGTTCGTGCTCTTTTGAATATTATCACCCATAGTTTCAGAAGAATAGAAAGTAGAATAGTCTACGTCATCCCCTCCAGATACAAAATACCCAACTAGGCCATCCTGAAAATTTTGGTAGTCACCAAGCTGCACAGGGAAATTAACAGTTGTAAATTGGTTATTTGTTCTATTTAAAGGATTAGAGTTTAATATATCTGTTGATAATGCATCCCAACTTTCATTAACTGCACTTAATCCCTGTAATTGCAATTGAATAGAAGCTTGCACTAAAGCTAGCGGTTTGCCAAGTAAAGCTGGATTAGAAAAGAATTGCTCTTTGCTAACAATTTTAGTACATGTAGAGTCAATTACCTTAAATAAATTTGATAGATATTCAAATGGGTTGTCTACCCCATTGTAAATAGTTTTAGCTAAATTATATAACTCAGCATTCTTATTTAAAAAACAAGCGTCTAATGAGGTATCAAATGGATAAATACTTGGAGCGCTTCTCCAGATCGCTTTACTTTGGCCAACCTGTAACATTCCTATAGGAACTCCAGTTGCGTCATAAAACATGAGAGCGTTATTTATATTATTAATTAAAATCCATCCGCAAATTGGGTTAACAGCTGGAGATTTATTAGCTTCTGCTTCTTTACTATCTGTTGCAAGAAATTCAAATTGCAATCTGCATGGTTGTACTATTCTTGGATATAATGCTATATAATTACTTCCTTGCTGAACATAGGTATTTGCTGAACTTGGATATATTATTTTATTGTATGGTATATCTTTATAGCGACCAAAAGCATCTATGATTCTAAGCCTACTTATACAAGAAATACCATCTATAATTGGATTAAAAGAATCAATTGGCACCGGTGCGCTAATATTCTGATTCCCAACTGCTCTTTGAACAGTAGTATTAGTAAAAGGGTTATCAGTACTATCAAACGGGTCGTATACTTGTAGTTGCAAAGTTTGTTTGCTCATAATTAACGCTTTATTAAAACCATTAAGTATCTGGGCAAGAACTGTGGTTTGGCTTGTAGGGATTTTTTGAATCTTATCAACAGCTTGTTGTAGTTTGGTAGCATATGGGGAATCTGGATAATATTGTAAGTACTCATTAATTCTTTCACATAAATTATAAGTTGTATTAGGAGTCAAAGTAATGCAACCTCTATATGTCTCTTGTTGTCCAAAAATAGAGCTATTAACAGTCGTACTATAAGTCAACTCATTTGCATCTTGGTCAAAATTAAAATTATTAACTATGTGATTAGTATCATAGTTACCGTTTGCTTTTGCAAGAGGAATATAATAAGCCTCCCATTCTAAAGAAAGGGGTAACCAAGGAATTTGTCGCCAATCATTTATAGCAATACTTTCAGGAAGAACTTCCCCATTCTGTAGATTAGAACTTTGTGTTAAGATAATGGCTTCATTAATTAATGAATTAAAATCATTTAAAAATGGTAAATTAGAGTTAGATAAGTAACCCTGTACCTCACCAGTACTGACAACAATTTGACTAGAAACACGGCAAGATAAGATGCCATCAGCAGTAAAATTCCTTTCGCCTGCATAAGTCCAAGATTCATCTTGGTTTACCAATAAAATCGTAGGATCGATTGGGGAGTAGTATCTTGATGTAGGCGCTTGTTTCAGCTCAAGTGTATCATAATTACTTATTAAACCTTTTAAATTGTTTTGAAAGTTGTTAATTTTCTTTAGTAAATCATCTTTCTGGGTTGATAGAGTATTTAAGCTATTAGTTATTTCATTTGTGATAAAATTCTGTATATCTTGTGCTGAGGGTGCATTAGATGGAGGGTTACCATAACTAACTACCATATATTTATACCAATCAGAGAATATTTGGTATTGCAATGATTGAATTGAAAAGGTTAGCCTATCATATGATTGTTGTAATATATTTATTTGGTTTAATGGATCAGCTAATTCTAATGGTATATTAATATCATTACCTGTATTTTCCTTACCTGGAACAATCGTCCAGATTATACTACCGCTATGTTGGCTAAAGCGCTTTAAATGCAATTTATAGTCTAGCTCGGTAAGATTTGGGCTATTATTTTTAAGTAAACCAAGTTGTAATGCATTAAATAGGTCTTCTACAATTGTTCTGTTATCACTTGCATATGTTTCTGAAATAAAAGCTGATAGAGCTTCTATGCTACTCTCAGCAAATACCACAGTTGCATTTGCTGAAGAGATATCTAAATAGGTAGAATTAGTATTAGTAGCATTCCATGCTACATTTTTTACAAATCCGCTATAAAGTGAATTAGCATTTGCTATATCAAACTCTGCATTATTAGCTATAGACCAACTATTATCAGCTAACCATTGCTCTACTAGTTCGTCTAAACCTTTTCCATTAGATATAGTGCGTAAAAAATCATTTTTTGAATTACTATACCACCCTATTACCAAATATGTACAATTCACCGTCTCAGAAGGTAGATCACTTACATCATCATAAAGACCAAAAATAGAACGGCAGTTCTGATAACAACTAGCAAAATTAACTGCACCATAGCCTAAAGCAGTAAAGTTACTATAATATTGACCACTACTATTTTCCTGCCAATTCGAAGTATCATAAACTGCCCCTAGATAGTTATATGGTTGCGTATTAGTCTGCCCATAATTCACCGGCACTGTGATATAACTACTGTTGTTTTGATTGGTTGATAAAGCATCACTCTCTATTATCCAGCTTTTTATAGTTAAGGGATTATTACTATTATCAAATGGTATACGCACAACCAACCATCTATTAGGTACTAAAGGAAACTTGAGATTATCTTGCGCCTCTCCGTTAGTCAAAGCGTCAGGTAGTGCCCAATGCAAATGTATCCCTTGCTCTAAGCTTGTTTGATCATCCTCAAAGGGATTAGTCAGTATATTTTCACTAATATTTGCTTTATAATTCTGCCAACCTCCGCTTGAATCTACATATGGTAGTTGTGAAAAGTCAGCTTCTCTTTTAATAAATGCATTTTGTGTGGAATCTTCACTTCCAACGCATAATGCCTGTATATTAATTGGTACAATTAGATTATCTATTTGTGTTTCCTTCATTAATTTCTACTTTATTATATATTTATATCATTTGTATTATTAATCCCAAATAACCCAAAATCTTGCGGTAGTAGTGAATTAAAAGGTACTTCTATTTTATCATACGAAGGATTTGGGCTATTATATTGATTTGACATAAATTGGTTTACACCAGAAAAAATATAAACTGCACTATCTGAAGCTACTCCTATATCGATGCTATTATCACCATTAATGTCTCCAAGATAAGATACTAACTGACCAAAATCTTCAATATTGGTAATTATACTAAATCCTTCTACATTACTAAGTCGAGTAAGATCAATAGATGTAGGCGAATTTTTACTACCATACACCACATAAGCTGCTTCATATTTTGAATTACCTATAACAATATCATCAATGCCATCTGCATTTATATCTCCAGCATTACTGACTGAAATTAAATATGAAAGATCCCCTCCTAGTAAAGGAAATCCATTAGATCCATTTAGGTTGTTTACATTAATAGTTGCACCTAATGAAGCACCCCCGTATATTACATAAGCAACTGGATATGGAGGGTTGTAGTAAGGCGCATACCGAGCATACAGAGTGGATAGAACCATATCGTCAATGCCATCATCATTAAAATCCCCTGCACTACTTACAACAGTTCCAAATTCATATGGGTGCCCTGTGGTACCCCCAGGCAACCCTGTAATGGAAAAACCATTAGAACCATCTAGCTTACTAACATTTATAGTCGAAGGGATTAATTTACTACCATAAATAACATAAGCTGAATCTTTACATCCAATAATTATATCCTTTATTTTATCTCCATTCACATCCCCTGCACTTCTAAGAAACAAGCCCATATTTTCGTCGCCTATTATTGAAAAACCATTAGAACCATTTAAGTTCTTTACATCTATAGCCGACCCGATTGATTTACTACCATAAATAACATAAGCTACTCCAAAATAACCACAGACTAGAATATCGTCAATACCATCAGCATTTATATCTCCAATATAACCAGCCATCCCAGCAGAATGTTGAATATCACCATGCATAAGTATAGCGAAGCCATTGTTTCCATTTATATCAGCTACATCTAGACTTTCTATATATTGGTTTCCATATATAATATATGCATTTGTACCACTAAGTACAAGATCAGATATACCGTCAGCATTTATATCTCCTGCATAACTTGTAGAGGGTGCCATTAAAAAATTATTATTTTCGTTTTCTTGATTTGCAATAGTCAAACCACTAGAACAATGCTTAGCAGATTGACTTAGACTAGAATTTATAGGAAATGCTTTTTTACCAAATATTACCTGATTAAAAATTCCTATATCATCAATACCATCAGCATTTACATCTCCAGCATAATTAAGACCATAAAGGGGAAAAACAAAGGAAGCAGTAATAGTTTTACACTGATTTATATAAAAGGTTTCTACACTTTTAGAGAAACTTGCATTTAACGGCACCAAATAATATGTATATTGGTTACTTAATGAGTAAATATCATTTATATTAATAGTTATAGAACCTTTTTGATTACATACATTTTCTGCGCAAAGATCTAGGAATATTTTTTGAGAAGCTTCACCTATTACTGAATTAATTTCTAAATACCATCTTTGAGCTCCATATAAATAATAATTAAATATTACAACTTGATCTTGAGTTGATAGCAGTGAGCAAGAGTTATAATAAAGCTTGCTAGTATTAAAAGAGACAATAGTAGGTTGAGGAGTGTTTTTGCTAATAGGTAACGCAAAACTGCCGTCATTATATCCCGGAATACTAAAATAACTTATGTACATACTAGTTAGCCCAGTTTGATAGTTAGCAATTATATTATCAAGAATAAAGGTAGATATTGAATTTATACCAATACCTAAAATTGTATATGGGTTTTGTGGAGTTATCTTCCAATTACCTAATTGATTATCAAAGCTTATATCCCATGCCCCATAACTTTCTTCTTCATGAGTAAGGCTAATCTCGTTAATTAAATCTTGTGTATTTAATGCTCCATATGAATAATCATCTGTTGAAGCTACAAATGAAACAGTAAAATAAGAGTTACTCGTACCATTTATTGGTTGCTGTTTGTTGGAATTTTGTAAGCTAAAAACTAACCTATTTGGTATATCTGAATTATAATTATTTTCATTGCTAATATAAATTGCCTGGGAGGAACCATCTCTACCTCCTCCATCTGCAGAGACAAAGTCTATATTCATAGTGCTTTGTAAGTATGGTTGATTATTGTTTGGCGGGTAACTTATACTTATTCCTGATGAGATACTAACTGTTTCTGATTGTTCATCCATAAATGTAAATGATATGGTATATCTACCATGGCCAGTGGTACTTGAATAACAATCTATGTTGGTCAAACCCAGCTGTAATGTAGTATTAGAATCAATATTTATTTGGTTAATCGCAGAGATTGTAATATTAGGAGAATATTGAGAAATAGCTGTAGCAGTTAATTGGTAACCATTATTTAATACATTAATACTATTTAAATTTAATAGTTGTACATTTTGTAAACTAAGTGAAGCATGATTATAGGATAAAGTATTAGGGCAATTGTTAGTAATTTGTAAAGATAACTGATTAGCTTGGGTATTACAATTTTGGCCAGTATTATCAGGACAATTTATATATATAACTGCTTCTTGATCTTGATTAGTAATCCCTAAGTTTATGCAACTTGCGTCTGATGTTCTCATACTTAATCTCCTATTTTTTATTTATCTTGTTGAGTTTAGCCATGTCTACTCCTGTTACCATTTGCATAGCAAATTCAGCTGAAGTAAATAATGATACTGAAAGTTTATCTGCTATATTTTGCGCTAGCATTGTTACGTTTAAAACATTAGTACTAGAATCTCTATAATAACTAGTGTCTAGAGTTATTGTATTTCCATTCTGTTGCTCACCTTGAGCATTCCGTAATGTTTTATTAAATGGTATATCTGTGGAGTCAAAACCAAAATGTAGAGTCTCTGGTGGATTGTGAATTTGGATATAGCTTACCTCACCCGCAAATAAGCATAATAATATATCAGGTGAAATATGATTTAGCCTTAAAAGCATCAAATCTTGATTATTTTCATCTTGTCCATTGATCTCTAAACCAGGCCATTGACTTACAGCTACTGAACGCAATAAAAACCCCGTTATTGTTCGTGTAATACCTTCAGTACCTGTGTTATTAGGCGTCTCAATACCAAATGATTTTTTTCTAAGGTTATAAGCTTTTACTTTTGATTGCTCATCTATCTGCCCTTTTAGCACTTCAGAATATGTAAGGTCACCTTCTGTTGTATTACCTATACTATAAGCACCATCTATTAATGCTGATATCCAATTATTATCTAAATAAAAGAATTTTATAGATTCAACTGGTAACATACCTTCATTATATACCAAATGCTCAAAAGGTATCCCATATAAAAGCCTTAATTTACTGAGCCATATTATTATCTTTTCAGAAGCTGGGGGGGTATTATTGACATAATTTTTTAGTAGATCTTTATTTTTTATTATCTGTGTATACTTTGCAGCCTTTCTATCCTTAATGTTTCTTAAGGTATTTGTTTTTTTAGGTTTAGTATTTTTTAGAGTCATACCTAATCCCTTAACTTAATTGATTTAGTATATTTTTCAATTATATTTGCCACATTACTAATCATATCTTCCCTAAGTTGTTTCGGTTGAGTAGCCAAAGTTGTTGAACCAAGTACTTCTTGCAGTACTTCATTCTCTACAGCTTGGATTACTGCCTGCTGATTTCCCTGCTTCCATTTATATAAGTTTTCGGCAAAGTTTTTATTCTGAATAGCCAATAAAAAGCCCAGTTGAAAAGCCACTGAATATGATACATCAAACATTGAAGTTGTAATATTATTTCCTTCTACAACAGCGTTGGGTACATATCGAAGAAAACTATCAGGATTGCTATTCATTAAACTTATTATATTATTGGCTACTTTGTATGGTACTAACGGTCCGCGATACCAAGCGAGATTAGTGTCTCCACCACGCATATTATATGAGCTAACATTATATCCCATAGCATATGCATTGTTTACTATCTGATTTGTTGTTGCATCACTACCGGTTACTGCAGGCATGCACAAATTAATTCCTTCGCTATAGTTATTGTTTAAAGCTCCTATTATGTCGCTTAAAGTTCTTGATTCCTCCATTATAGTGCAGGTCCAATTATGCAAACTAACTAATCTTATATATTGGTATTGGCTGTCGATATTCGAACTACCATCTACGTTAGGTAAGTATTCCCCCATGTTTTCAAGTGATACTAAATGAATGGTATAACTACCAGGCGTAGCTAAAATTCTATTACCTATAATTACAGAAAAAAAATTCGTAGTAGGTAAAGACCCTTCCTCGAAGCTATCGACTTTTTTAATATTTAAATAATTTGAAGATTTTTTAGTTACATTAACCTCTCGAACATGTGTTAAATAGTCAATATCAGATATGGTAGGAGCAATTTGATTAAATAAATTAATATCAATATCAATTACTTCACAAGTATCTGAACCTTGTTCATCAGCTTCAAGAGTAAAGCTATAAAACAATATCGTTGACGGTGAACCAGCTGGTAATTGATCCGTACTAAAATTATTTAATTCTACGTTTTTAATCAATGGTGCTTCAGAAGATAAAAACACCAACAATGCTAACCATGGTGAATTACTGCCTTTCACAGGACTTCTTACCCATGGATAATATTTATTCATAAGCACAACATGTGGTATACAATTGCCATATTGACCAGAGCTCATATTCTGCGGAAATACTGTATAAAGGTTATTAAGATTAAATCTTTCCCCTTTTAATAAAAATTGATTTGTTGTTTTAACACTACCTTGTACTGATCCTCCTTCCCCTATACCATCTGTATCCTGAGATAGGCTAATTGTATATGATCCTGCTTTCAAAGCAGGGATATAATTGTTAATAAAAGTGACTTCTATATTATTTGCATTTAACTTTAGTTTAGTCATTAGCACTCCCTTCCATCTGTTTCTCTTCTCCTAGATAACAAAGCCTCGGATTATAGGAGAAATAATTATTATTAAGGTTATTTGTTAATGGCTGTACATTAATAGCGGTAGGAATTAATAATAAGGCAATAAGCGAATTCCTAAAATCTTCATCAGTATTAGTGCTAGCTATTTGATCTAAACTTTGGTGTTGATCGAATGGATCTGACGTTGGGGCATCATTTGTTTCAAATGTAATAACATTACCTTGCCAATTAACCGTATACATTAAATAACTTAGTGGTATAGCTAATGTTGCATCAGGCGTTTGTGGTTTAGTCGTTATTGTTACACCAGATAATACATTGCTTATAGTCGTCTCTGGACTTAATGCCTCACTATTAAGCTGAGATTCATTAATATTTTCCCATAACGATTTAGGGGCATTTATAGTGATTGGCTCTATATCTAAAGTATCAATATCTATATTAGGGTTATCTGGGCTAGAAATAGTTATGGTATGTTGAGAAGTAAAGTTACTAACTTGAACCAACCCAACTCCAAAATCCTGATTAGTTGACCATTCTTTAGAAGTACCATTTAAAGATATCGTTTTGCTTGGTATTGCAGAACTCGTAACAATTTCAAAATCATTTTGATCAATTACCCAAATGCTTGCAGCTTGCCCATTTTGCTCTACATCTAATGTACTTAACAATCCATTACCTACTGTAATTGTACAGATTTGCTGTGGTAAAAAAGTAGAGCAAAAATTATCCCATGTTATTGGATATGTAGATTGTTGCGGTTGCGAACCAAAATTAATTGTAAATGATATTATAAATAATTTTATTTTAGCCTTACCATTAAATTCTGGACCCCATAAACTTAGATCTACTCCTACATCAATATTAATTGATGTATTTACAAATATTATACTAAGCCCAACACTTACTCCTACATCAATAATTGCATTAATATTATAACAATAAGGACTCCAACTAATAATAATATCTGTATTTAAATCAAACCATGCTCTTATATCACCACTAACCCATAGAGCTTTCATCTCTCCGCCTGCCATCATACAAACAGGAGTTATGGCACCATAAATTTTGCCTTGTAATGATAAATTACTATCTACTTGCCAGTTAACTCCTAATCTAGGTATATCTGGATACCATGTCGGCTTGTTAAAAGCTGGGTGATACCCTCCTAATGTTATAACAAAATCTCCTGCATGTTCATTAGGTGCAAACCATAAATAAAATGCGAACCCTCCTGTAAGGTGACAGCTTGGTGCTAAAATATAAGAAGTAGAGGTAAGTTGGGCTGCAATTTCAAAAATACCCGTGCTAGGTGTTATAGTAGTTTCTAATTGGAGAATAGCTTGAGCTATTGGCATTGGATCACCTTTAGGTATAACTGCTTTAGATAATCCTATAAGGCCTATTTCAAGATCAACCCCAAATGTTACACATACCAATGCCACTGAATTTAACATTTCATATGAAGTAAAAGTGACTCCTGCCGCTGCCCAATATTGCCCCTGATCTACAGGCATATATGCTTCCATCTGATTTAATGCAGTCTGAAAATTATTATTTTTCGATGGACTCATTGCAGCTGTAACTAGTGGATATGTGTAAACATTATTTATAGATGGTAAAATTAGATTCCGGTTATACCCGAATCCCAATGCTCCTCCTGTAATAAAAAATGCTGGAATTCCTCCTAATGGTACATCAACTACTCCATACATAAACATTGAAGAAGTGTCATCTTGTTCTTGAACATATGAGCCAAGAATGCTTAAACCAAAGGGACCAATTTTTGCAATTACTTCTCCATCAAATTGGTATTTATAACTATTTTGGGGAGGATTGATAATCAAAAGCTGACCACTCAAAGTGAATATATCTGAGTTTAATGCTATGCCTAGGCCATTTAAATTAAACTTTGGTATTGAGGTAGGATCGGATATATTTATTCCTAGTCCTAACTCTAAAAGATTAATAGCTAAATCTGGTACGTTTAATGATCCATCCAAAAGTAAATATAGATATCCATTACTATAATTTAATCCAATCCTTTGTAATGTAATTGGACCTAAACTTTTTTGTACTGGTATCCATGTGCCTTGACTCTGTACGGCGGGACTTGACGTTGAACTCATAAGTTCATTGTGTTGTATGCTTAAAACTTGAACTTCTTGTGGTTGGTTTTGTTGGGTATCTGTTGATATGCTAAAGTCCTCAGTTTTACCTGCTAAGATTAGACCTCCTTCAATCGATAAACCTTGAGCTATTGCCCTACTATTTAAAATAGTCGGATTAGTAGCATATGTTATATCAATATCTTTAATTGATAAGTCGTTACTTGAAATTTCTGGGCCTACCAATGGCAAGCTACTTATTAGATTATCAAGAGTTGGTACAATGACCTGGAATACATATGCTTGGGTACCGTTAGCTGAAAACGTCTCAAAGGTTGCGGTACCATAGTTTACAGATGTAGCGTTGAGTAAGACTTGGCTTTTAGAGTAATCATAACTAAAGTTTATACCACTAAGAGACAAATCCAGATTACTTGGAATTACTGGTATATCAAGCCCGAATGCCCCAGCTATATCATTAAACCCTAGGTAATCTTGAGATTGCGCTTGCCAAGCAGCTTGCAAATCAAATGTAGTATTGCTATTGCCAGTACTTCCAAAATCCAATGTTACGGTAAAATTCTGTCCTCCGATTCCTAAAAATCCGGATAAATCAACTGCATACCTATTTTCATTATTTACATTGGAATAATTTACATTAATGTTTAACGAAGAGAGTATAGGTTCATTTAATATTATAAAATTATCATTTAATTGACCAACCAAACTATAAGCGTAACTATCAGATACTTGATTTATTGAAACTCCAAAATTTAAGAACTGTAAATTAGAAAGTTCATCTGGTAATTCGATTCCTTGCCCAAACAAGCCTTGAATTATGTTATTTAAACTCACAGATCCAAAATACTGGCCAGTAATACTACTGACATCCCACCCTTGAGAAGAATTTTCTGTTAGATTTACAGTAAAATCAAAAGTACCATCAAAAATATCAGGATTATTATTAAGTAACGAACAATTAGCATCTAAATATACTATTACAAAACTATTAGCAGTATCAAATGGATTGTAGTAATTTAACGATAATGCTACATCATTTAAAGTTACTTCGTCAGGTATGATAGTCCAAGATTTTGCAATACCAATCGAAAAATATATATAACTTATTTGCGGTGAAGAAGATAAGCTTAAAGTAATTGCGAATTCATTAAGTCCAACTTCACTAAGACTATAATTTAGTACACTGGGTATAAAGCTTTCAAACTTACTGCCACCTGGCAGTGCAGCTATAATATCAGCAGCACTAAAGGTAGTACCAGGTTGAGGAATTGCACTGAATGACAATAATTCATTATCCGGGTCTATAGTAACCTCAAACTCAAGAATAGAATTTGAGCCTGGTGCTGTAGACTGCATAGTCGCAATTAAGCCCAAACCGATTTCTTGAATACCTAAATCAGTAGGTATTGTAATTTCTATAACTAATTGAGTATTGCCAAGAGTTAAGCTACTAGTTCCAGTAGGAATTTTAAGAGAATTATTGCCAAGGCTAGCTGCCAGGCTCATAACAGGGTAAGGATACTTATTATTAAATGCAATTGGTCCATTTAATTTTAAAGCTGGCTGTACATCTGTATAGTTTAGTATTTTTAAAACGTTTGCTAAAAAACCACTTAGCTCTAGCCAACCAGCAAAATTTAATCCTGGTTTAAGATTTATTTTATCATTAGGATGATCGTTGCTCCATGTAACAGGAGTATAATTATCTTCAATAGTAGTGGTATATATAAAACAAGGATCAGATTGCTGTATAGCTGTAAATGGATACATATTCAATTGAGGGAAGCTTTGTAGAAATGTCCATGAAGAGTTAAGAGATGCGCAAATAATTATTTGTAAATTATTACTAGTATCCAAACTGAAAATTAAATTCATTACTACACTAGTAACCCCATATATATCTGACTTACCATTTGAAATTGTAAAACTATTATTCTGAATTGATGAAATATTATCTGGTGTAATATCATACACAATAAATTGTGTACCAGTTGAAATTAAAAAAGCATTTTGTATAGCTGCAAAACCATCTACAGGAAGATACGAAGCAACATCATCAAGAACAATACTATTATTATTTTGTGCTTCTTGAGTAAAGTTCGTCAATAATGTATCTAATATGGTCATAACTTTTCTATTATAAAAGTTTTACTTATAAGTGAAGATATATAAACCAATTTTTGCTTCAACTTTATGGTCAATAAAAATCTTACCCATTTTATTAATATCTGCTCAATCATTAGGTTGGATATCATATTTTGTTTATTTAAATTATTTAAATGCGTACTATCTTCTATAGCTGCAAGACTATTTGTAGGGGTATTATTTACAGGGAATCCACTCGCCAAGGCACCGCCATCCATAATCCACTCTCTCCTCAATATTTATATCAGTAAGCTTTATATATTTTTTGGCTAATGCGAGTATCCATTATAAATTAGAATAGTACTTGCTACTATATTAAAAAAATCTTTTATAGGTTAGGTATCATCCTAATTATTAAGATAATTAATTATTAAAATAATTATAAATAATTATTTACAATTCATAAAACATTTATATTAATTCACTATATTATTATTGTTAATTTAAAAGGTTATCATTAAATAAAATAATAAGAATATGGCTATCTATTTGTTTTATTGTTTATTTCTTTTATTGCTATTAGATGGTATGGACTAGTACCATCAAGTTGTTGTTTAGAGTGTAAAAATGATATAAGGGAGGTAATCTGATATAGAGCTAAGTATAGCCAGTAGGTATAAGAGTTACTGGTTTCCTAGCTATACAGTATTGTGTTACTATAGGCTATTTATAAGTAGAGAGTTTATTACAATATAAAAGGGTAATAGTAAGCTATGAAAGTATATGTAGTTAGGTTAAGAGCTTTGGTAAAGTGTATGCTGGAATGAAAGGTGGGGTAAGTTAAGATTGGTATTTTGATGAGTAATGTATAGTTAATTAATGATTGGAAGTATTGGCTATGGGATGGCAATTAACCAGGATTGTTATAAATTAGATATAATATTATAACCACGCAGAAACACTAAAGCAGCAGTAAGAAATAATTAACATATATTTTTAAATTTTTTTTAAGAGTATTGCTCATTACCTGAAATAATAGTGTTGTTTGTATATATGAGATGTAGGTTTTAGCTCAGTTACAGAGGACTAAAGGAGATGGTAATAATAGGATAGACCATGCCACAATACACAAAGGTGGTTATAAAATTTGTAAAATTAATAAACATTAGGGTAAGGAAGCATAAGAAGGCTGTAGGCAATAATTGGAGGATGGATGAAGCTATAAATGGTAGCTGGATGTACTTATATAGAGCAGTAGACTCTATAGATAATATTATAAATTTTAAAAATATAGTGATACTACTGCAGCTAAAGCATTTTTTTCATAAAGCAATGAGGCATAATGGGCGCTCTCAGAAAGTCACTATTAATAAAAGTGGTAATAATACTTCTGCTCTAAACAGCCTAAGTAAAGAATTGTCCTAAGATAAGCAAATTGAGATAAGGCAGACAAAATATTAAAATAATATGATTGAACAAGATCATAAAATTATCAATAAACGCAGCAATCTAATGCTAGATTTTAAGAGTATTCACTCTGATAAAAATATTATCGGCATAAAATGCATCTCTTTAATTTAAAAAGGCCAAATAATTGGTACCAGCCATAATACTACCACTTTCAATAACTTTAAAATGCTGAAAGACTAGCGTACATAATTCAAGCTTGCTTAATCATATATCCCTTAATTAAAAATGCGGTATAGCCTAGAATAGTCATATTTATGCTAAGGTATCTGTTTAAAACCTACTTCATAATTATCCGCAAAAAGTGCATCTATGGCTTTGTTAACACCAGAAGCGGACTTGATCCACGCCACTAATATCTGTTCTATAATTTGGCAAGATACTGTGTTTTTATTGTCGGTAAATTGCTTGGGTTGACTAGCTATAATACTCTCAATAGGGAACGGTTTAGGACTAGACATACCTGAGTTACTAATTTCATAATTTTTTTCCCTTGCATATAAAATTTCCTTTATTTTTAAAATTAATTCAGCTACGTCAATATTCTCTGAGGTTCCTGGTTTATTTTTCTTTACAGGTGGTGGGTCTAATAAAGCCGTTAGTTTTATAACTTTTAAATTACTATATATCTTATAAGCAAATCCCTTCTTTCCTAAATATTCGCCAAAGCTTATATCTTCATTAGAAGCTACAAAATAAGGATTAAAGTTTATATTTCTGTTCTGATTAGCATCCTTTATATAGTTTATATTCCACAATACTGCCTGCTGAAGTATCCCTGTCGTATAGGGAGTACCTAGCGCTCCTGGAACTATATCCTTCGGGGCACATGGAGCGACTGAGGTACATCCAGCAAACCCAATGGCACTTGTAATGTCATCCATCTGAGCTTCTACTATTGCAAGGCTTTCAGGAAATTGGTTAATATGCAATACGTTATCATCCATAAGCCAAGCTCTCGGACAATTTGATGCTTTAAGAAATTTTATAGCAGCAACTCTACTGGCACCAAAACCTGCCATCGATCCAACCCCATTGATATTACTTTTCCACCTCCAGCCTACCAGCATGATTCTCCCCGGGTTAGCTTGATTGCCCTCGGAAATTAAAAAATCATTTAATGCATTTTTATACTTATTAAATTCAACTCCGCTTACTACAATTATTAAATTGCGACCACTTCGTAAAGGATCATAAAATAAGCCTGGGTAATTATCTTTAAAAGGCTTTGGATCGATCAATAAATTTTGTGATGGAGAATCGGGATTATCAAAGTAGGTCACCCAATATTGAAATTGCGCAAGCATTTTTTTTATAAAACCTGATCTATTGCTTGAGATTATAACTACTGGAGGTAGTACATTTCCATTAACTTGTTGATTAACAAAATTAATGCGCCCTTCATTTGATAACCTCGTTATAAATTCAATCTTCTTATTTAATTGAAATGAGTCCATTCTTTTGGTATAAATATTTTCATATACTCCAGAACCTCCATCAATTTTAATTGAGTTGCCTTCAAGAGGAGAATATTTTGAAGTTACTGTAGTCATCCCATAGTTAGTATTAAAATTTGCACTTACTTGTATATCTTCACCACTGTTATTTATCATTTAATTTGCCTCTATTATACCTTGCGGTAGGTTGAACTGATAAATTATCAAATTATATTATTGTGTTAATCAACAAATTATATGTTTTGTCATTTTAGCTTAGTTATCAACTATAATGGTTTTAAATATATAAAAGATTAATATTTCTTTTTATTAGTTATTAACCTGAACTTCATAAAATATTTACTATACTAAATATTAATAAAATATTACAAGCAATGAGAATTATTTTAATAATATGAAATTTAAGTTAAACTTAATTAATCACTTTACCTAACAGGTAGAAAAAT
>NZ_JSWE01000080.1 GCF_000815465.1 Candidatus Jidaibacter acanthamoeba
AGGAGCAGGGCATGGAGATATAGTAGTACCTGCGCTAATAAATGCTTTAAAGGATGAGTATAAGGATGTCAGGATTAGAGCAGTAGAAGCGCTGGGTAAGGTAGGAGTAGGGCATGGAGAGATAGTAATACCTGTGCTAAGAAATGCTTTAAAGGATGAGTATAAGAATGTCAGGATTAGAGCAGTAGAAGCGCTGGGTAAGGTAGGAGTAGGGCATGGAGAGATAGTAATACCTGTGCTAAGAAATGCTTTAAAGGATGAGTATAAGAATGTCAGGATTAGAGCAGTAGAAGCGCTGGGTAAGGTAGGAGTAGGGCATGGAG
>NZ_JSWE01000081.1 GCF_000815465.1 Candidatus Jidaibacter acanthamoeba
GTATGTAGCAGGAGTATTGTATGACAGATGTAAGGGAGCAGGTAATTACAGTGCTTTAGTAAGATTTTGGCATTTAATAGAAACTGCGCCCAGAGAACTTGTTGGGCTCAAGCATGTTAATTTGCAGATAAGGTGTTTAGAGGAATGTGAAAATAACCAAAGGGTTAACGTACATAAAAGCATTTTGGATAATATAAAGAAATGGAGTGACATTGAGAATGTTAGTTTTATTACCAATGTTTTAAGTATTAGCAATCGTGTGGGTAAAGAAGTGATTTCTCAATTATTAGAAGCTTTAAAAGATAAGAAGAACTCGGTCAGGATCAGAGCAGCTAAAGTACTGGGTAAAGTAGGAGCAGGGCATGGAGATATAGTAGTACCTGCGCTCATAAATGCTTTAAAAGATAGTGATGATGAGGTTAGGTGGAGTGCAGCTGAAGCACTGGGTAAAGTAGGAGCAGGGCATGGAGATATAGTAGTACCTGCGCTAATAAATGCTTT
>NZ_JSWE01000082.1 GCF_000815465.1 Candidatus Jidaibacter acanthamoeba
TAAGGTAGGAGTAGGATATGCAGATGTAGTAGTGCCTGCCCTGATAAATGCTTTAGAGGATGATGATATTTATGTTATAATTAGTGCAGCAGAAGCGTTGGGTAAGGTAGGGGTAGGGTATGCGGATGTAGTAGTGCCTGCGCTAATGAATGCTTTAAAGGATAGTGATGATGAGGTCAGGATTAGAGCAGCGGAAGCGCTGGGTAAGGTAGGCGCAGGGTATGCAGAAGTAGCAATACCTGTGCTAATAAATGCTTTAAAAGATGAGTATGAGGATGTCAGGAGCAGTGCAGCAGAAGCGCTGGGTAATGTAGGAATAGAGCATGCAGATGTAGCAATACCTGCGCTAATAAATGCTTTAAAGGATGAGTATGAGGATGTCAGGAGCAGTGCAGCAGAAGCGCTGGGTAATGTAGGATTAGAGCATGCAGAAGTAGCAATACCTGCGCTAATAAATGCTTTAAAGGATAGTGATTATCGGTTCAGGATGAATGCAGCTGAAGCACTGGGTAAAGTAGGAGCAGGGCATGGAGATATAGTAGTACCTGCGCTAATAAATGCTTTAAAGGATGAGTATAAGGATGTCAGGATTAGAGCAGTAGAAGCGCTGGGTAAGGTAGGAGTAGGGCATGGAGA
>NZ_JSWE01000083.1 GCF_000815465.1 Candidatus Jidaibacter acanthamoeba
TAAAATGGAAAACCAAAGATGCTATGGGTTATCATAGTTATAAAACAGCTTATAATACCATTCGAGGGATTGAGACAATCAATATGTTATTCAAGGGGCAGCTTTATCACTTACTTAAGAGCTCTGCTATAAATATTAAATACTTTGTTGAAAGGCAATTTAACTTACCTACCCCTGCTTATATTTTCTAAAAAACCTCATAAAATTTTATAACTTCTTCCTTCAATTTTATTCTTTGCAACACAACCCCAATTATATGTTAGGCTCAAGAAGATCAGCCCAAGAATTTGAAGAAGAATACTAGTGAGTAGTGATACCAGTATTGCAGACTTACATTATTACATGCAAATAATTATGAGTTGGGAGGGGATACATTTACACCAATTTATAATACGAGGTAAATCATATGGAATTTATTATGCAGGCGGAATGAGTTTCAGGGAGAACCCTAGATGTAGTGTCCTGATTTCATAAATGCAAATTCCAGCAATCGAGTGTAAGTTTTGTCCAGAATTAATTGCAACTAGAAAAAGCAGTTTGGCCAGGATTAAATGATTTTATAAATTTTTTGTCCGGAAATAAATGATTCTATAATTTTATTTTTCAGAATTAATTGCGACTATAAGTTAGAAAAGAGATTAGAAATAAAGGTAGTAATATAATGTATGATTTATTAGATAAAAATGAGCATATTAAATTTATGAGACTTTAAACAAAAGTCATTGATAAAAAAGTATAAATCCATATAGAATAAGAGCTAATTTTAGGTTTTTATAAAAACGGGCTAAAAAAGCTATTATGTATGTACTTAATAAGACAATAGCTTACTTGAGAGTATCAACGATTGATCAAGACCTTGATAAGAACCGTGCTGCAATTTTAAACCTAGCTAATGAGAAAGGTCTCGGACAAGTACAGTTTATAGAAGAGAAAGCTTCCGGCAAAACACCATGGCGCGAAAGNAAAATAGCAGAAATATTAGAGAGCATGCANAGTGATAGTAATATAATAGTCAGTGAGCTTTCCAGGCTAGGGCGTAGTATGTTGGAATGCATGGAAATATTATCAATAGCTTTTCAGAAAGGAATTAATGTCTACGCAGTTAAAGGTAATTGGCAGCTAGATAAAAGTATCCAAAGTAAGATTATGGCTATGGCACTAGCAATGGCAGCAGAAATAGAAAGAGACNTTATTTCCAAACGTACCACTGAAGCACTACGAGTAAAAAAAGCTGCNGGTATAAAACTTGGCAGACCTATTGGCCCTGGAAAAAGTAAGTTAGATGACTATAAGGTAGANATTGAAGCTTTATTGAAGAATGGGTCAACAAAGAAATTTATAGCCGCCCGCTATAAAACAACNCCGGCTAATCTTCATAATTGGTTNAGAAAAAATGGGCTTGATAAAATAGCATATGCTCTTGAAGGAGATATTCCTCAATGACAAGATGTGTGCCGGCAGATGCATTGATTATGTTATACAACAGATTATCTGCTCTAGCACCACGTAACCCACAGCGCAAGTTAGTCATAAAAGAAGCAGCTGAATTTTATAATGTTTCACCCGCTACACTATACCGCGCATTACATAAATATAAGAAGCCNAAAACAATTTATAGGGCAGATTATAATCGACCTAGACTCATTAGCCAAAGTGAAATGAGGAATTATTGTGAACTTATAGCTGCCTTAAGAGTTAGGACTACAAATAAGAAGGGTAGACGACTTTCTATAAAAGAATGTATCCGTCTTTTAGAAACCTATGGAGTTGAAACAAAAGGAGTATTAGTAAAAGCACCCCAAGGTTTATTAAAAAAATCAACAGTAAGCAATTATCTCAAACGTTTCGGGTTAGATTGCTTATCACTAAATGTACAACCACCTATAGTACGATTNCAAGCAGTAAACAGTAATGATTGTTGGCATTTTGATTTCAGTCCTTCAGATTTTAANCATCTTCCTGCTGAGAAAAATGAAGATAATTTAGAAAGAACACCTACATTAATGCTAGCTAGTGTTGTTGATGACCGTAGTGGAGTAACATATCAAGAATATCATTATATTTATGGTGAANATATTATCACTGCTTTAAAGTTTTTATATAATGCTATGGCAGCAAAGAAACACCCGGGNTTTCCTTTTCAAGGGATACCTAAAACATTTTATATGGATAACGGGCCGGTTGCAAAAAGCCTAGTGTTTAAGAGAGTCATGGCATACCTTAATGTAGAAATTAGAACTCATTTACCTGATGGTAAAGATGGCCGTCGTAAAACTGCTAGGTCCAAAGGAAAAGTTGAGCGCCCATTTCGTACGGTAAAAGAATCTCTAGAAACTTTATATCATTTACATCCTCCCCAGAANCTTTTAGAAGCTAATGAATGGTTACGCCATTATTTGGAAAGATATAACCAGGAGAANCACCGACAGGAAGAGCACTCNCGCTTAGAAGATTGGAAACGTAATTTACCACCTGAAGGATTTAGAGCAATGTGTGATTGGCAGCAATTTTCTGCCTTGGCTCGAGAACCTGAAACAAGGAAAGTAGGAAGTGATGCATGTGTTGTTGTTAATGGAGTGAAGTATCAGTTAACACATGAACTTGCAGGAGTAAAAGTTACTTTACTATGGGGTCTCTTCAATAATGAATTACACGTTGAATATGAAGGCAAATCTTATGGACCATTCTATCCTGCTGATGGACCAATTNCTTTCGGTCGATATCGTACTTTTAAGAAAAGTAAGAAGGAAGAGCGCGCTGATCATATAGAACTCTTAGCAAAAAATATTTCTATACCNCGTGCTGCCTTATCAGGCGGCTCTACAATAACCGATACTATGCTTAATACTTCGGGACTTGTTGAAGATAAGCAAGCATCAATACCATTTGAGCTGGAACATTCCCTAAGCCAAACATCATTTAAAGATGCTATAGAAGCTAAAGCTGCAATATCACGTTGGCTTGGTTATCCCTTAGGACGTTTATTGCCTGAGCAGATGGCTAGAATTGAGGCAATTATTTTAGAAAGCTTAGATAAACAGCTTGTAATGACACAAGTGAAGCAACTATTTGAGATAAAACCTATATTTACCAGGAAGGAGAACTAATGGATATTGAAAGCATGAAGTATTATGGTTTAACTAAAGAAATTGATAAAGCAGAATATTTTGAAACTGATACCTACCAAAGTATGCTAAGCAATATTAAACATGCAATAAAATCAGGAGGGCTTATCGCATTAACCGGCATAGTTGGTATAGGTAANACTGTTACTTTAAGACGCTTACAGCAAGCAATTAGAGATGAAAATAAAATTTTAGTTTCTAAATCTCTGGCTACAGATAAACGTAATGTCACAATTAATACTTTATATACAGCTTTATTTGCAGATATAGCAACAAAGAAAGACGGTAAGTTGCCTACACAAGCTGAAAAAAGGGAGCGTAAGCTACAATCCCTTATCAAGGAGTTAAATAAGCCTATTGCCTTATTTATTGATGAAGCTCATGATTTACATCCACGCACTTTAGTGAGTTTAAAACATCTTATTGAGACTGTGCAAGATGTAAACGGCACTTTAGCCGTAATAGTTTTAGGTCACCCTAAATTAGCAAACGATCTACGCAATCCTGTACTAGAAGAAGT
>NZ_JSWE01000084.1 GCF_000815465.1 Candidatus Jidaibacter acanthamoeba
ATAAGGTAAATAAAAAAGAAAAACGATGTCAACAAGTCCATATAGTTTAGATCTAAGAGAGAAAGTAATAAGATACTTGGAAGCAGGGAATAGCCAAAGGGAAGCAGCAAAAGTATTCAATTTGAGCAAGACCACAGTAAACAAATGGCATGTTAGGTATAAGAGCGAAGGGCATTTTTGTGCTCGAAAGCGACCGGGTGCGAAGCCAAGAATAGATATTGAAAAATTTATAAGGTATGTAGAGGAGAACCTGAATGCTAGAGCGGGAGATATAGGCAAAGCATTTGGGATGAGTAGCGGAGGAGGGATTTACTGNTTGAAAAAGCTAGGATTTATCTATAAAAAAAAGCCTTTACCTATGTGGAAGCTAGTNAANAGAGGAGNTTAGAATACTTAGACTCTATTAAAGCAATAGATAGAGATAAGCTTGTATACATTGATGAAAGCGGGATAGATGTAAATATATGTAAGGATAGANGGTGGGGCATGNAAGGGATCCCACTCAGAGGGAAAAGGAGTGGAAAGTATTATCAAAGGACGAATATAGTTGCCGGATTAAATGCTAATCAAGTTGTAGCTCCTTGTGTTTTTAACGGCTCTTGTAACAGTGAGGTTTTTGAGAATTGGGTAGAGCAGTTTTTGATTAGAAAATTAAAACCAGACCAAGTAGTAATAATGGATAATGCTTCTTTTCATAAATCTCAAAGGAGCAAACAATTAATTGAGTCAGTTGGTTGCAGAGTTATATTCCTACCTCCTTACTCACCGGATCTAAATCCGATAGAGAAATTTTGGGCTAATATGAAACGTTGGATTAAACAACAAATTAAAAAACATCTCCATTTATATGATGCAATCTCTGCATTCTTCCTTGTACCATAAATTAACTAGTTTTACTATAATATCGGCGGCGATATAGTCATTACATCAAAAAACTTAATTTCATGGAAAGGAGCTATGAAACTTGGAAAATTTAGTAGAGAAGAATCAAAAGAGTATTTAAAGAAGTTACTTCCTTTGGAGGATTTGAAGGGTTTGGATAAGTTATCGGAAATCTTAGATGATTATCCGCTCGCCTTATCTCAGTCGGTTGCATATCTTAAAGCTAATCAACCGATTGGTTTAAAGGGCTATATTGAGCTATTTAAATCCGCTAAAACTTCATTATAGGATAAAAAAACAAAAATTACATGAAGAAAATAGTGGTTTACCTGATTTGGATAACTATTCAGGTAATGCGTTCACTTAACTTTCTATTTCCATAAATGATCTAAAAAATAAATTCTCACTTAGCGTTTGTTATTTTGGTATTCTGCTCAGTACTTAATAATAAAAAGATACCAACAGATTTTTTACAAAGTTTAGTAGAAGATATAAAAATAAGTAATTTTTTACTTGCCCAATTTTATCATATTAAAGATATTATTTCTAAATTCCTAAACCAAAACGATCTAACATATCTTTAAAATAATTAGGAAGCGGCGCTTTAATAATTATGTCCTTTCCTCGATAATTCAGCCGGGTTATATAAGAATGCAGATATAGTTTTTGCTCAAACTCAAAACTTTGTTCTTTATTATTATATTTTAAGTCCCCTAAAATCGGGCAATTCATTGAGGCACTGTGCACTCTAAGTTGATGAGTTTTTCCGGTAATCAGTTTAAATTCCACTAAGGCAGTTGTGTTTAAGGCATAATCGAGCACTCTATATTGAGTAATAGCTCTTTTCCCGTTATTTGTTACTTTTACACTTTCAAAATTTTCATCGGTTTCTTTAGCTAAAGGAAGATCAATCTCCCCTGCATGCACTTCCGGCACCCCGCAGAGTATAGCAAGATAGGTTTTGTTCATCTGCTTAGTTCTGATAAGTTCCGATAGCTCCGCAGCTGCCCTATTATTCCTTGCGACAAGCAGAACACCACTGGTTTCCTTATCTAGCCTATGGATAAGCTTCGGCCTAGCGGTAGCATCAAATTTTAAGAACGGTAACAGGTCATCCAACGAAATTCCT
>NZ_JSWE01000085.1 GCF_000815465.1 Candidatus Jidaibacter acanthamoeba
GCAAGTTCCATTAAGGGAAAGCTAGTTAATCTGGTAGTGGGAGAAGATCTAAGTCTAAAGGGTAGTTATATTAACGGGGAGAAAGTTGATATTGATGTAGCAAAGAAGATAATTATAGAGAGTGTAAGGAACAGAAATAGGGAAGAACATAGTAGTAGCGGGTTTAATGTTGGAGTATCTGTCACTTGGGCTGGAGGAGTTACACCTAACATAGGGATTAGTGGAGATAGGAGTATAAAGA
>NZ_JSWE01000086.1 GCF_000815465.1 Candidatus Jidaibacter acanthamoeba
TTAGGGGGTCAAATAGACTGAAACTCTAAGGGGTCAATATCAATGACATTCAACAGGATACTTATCTCCTAATGAGTTTGAAAACCTTTATTATAATAATTATACATAGACAACATTCGTCTACACAACAGGGGGAACTTCACTTATTTAATTATATTTATATTAAATGAATAATATATCCCTTATAGACTTGAAACCTCAGATAGATTGCCTGCCCTACCCTATACCTAATATCTTGCTTTCACTGTTAAATTGTCCCATTACACTTCAGACTTATAAAGATATGATATTTGATTATAAAATTAATAGCTCCTCCGAATTGCTCGGCATTAAATCAGATAATGAGCTTATAGGTGCTATAGGCTTGGAGGTGTTGCATAATACAGGTACTATCAAACACTTTAAAATATTACCTCAATATCAACGCCAAGGTATAGGTTCAAAAATAATAAAAACTCTACCTATAAAATACAATTTAAACTTTTTACAGGCTGAAGCAGATATCAATACTGTTAATTTTTATATTAAGCTTGGCTTTATAGTGGAAGAAATTAATAATAACCCCTGCTCTACTTCCAATTATATATGTATTCTTAGAATTTAAGGCTTTTTTCTCATTCTATATTCTTCAGGCTTTGTAAATGTCCCAGCCCATATCCCTAGCTTTTTTTGCTTAGCCTGCTGCTCTTCATTGATATATAACTTGCTATATTTAGTATATGCTACCGCATATCCGTTCCTTACCATCTCGGCATTTATACTTTGAAACTTATGATTATAACAGATACTGACCTCTCTTCTGTATCGGTCTTTACTTTTACTGAAACAAAATACTTTGTTTTGATCAACTATCTTAGCTAGATAATCCTTTGCTTCTATTCCGCATTGCCACTCCCTGTCCTGTTTGGTTTTACATTTCTGGTTTTTTTCCGGTGCGTCTATTCCATATAAACGTATTTTTTGGCTACCTATTATTATTGTATCACCGTCAGTAATTTTGGCTTCTCCGTATAAACTGCCTTGGAATAAGTATCCTATCATTCCTATAAAGGTTAGACCCATTGCATACTTATGATTTTTTTTCATTCTACAAAATTGTATTTAAAGTTAACCCTATATCTTAAAGCATATTATTTTAGGTGCTCAATAATTTTATTTAATTCTTCTTTAAGCTTCATTTTCTGACCATGATCAAGTTTTTTTACGCCGTTTAACTGGGAAATAATATTGCCATTATTGAAAGATAATCTTATAATGGAAAAGTTTTTTGTTGGGTTAAGAGATTTTAATACCTCGGGCAACTCTTCAACACCTAGTTTCTTATTCTCCATTTTAGCTAGCTTTCTTAATTTATCTCTATTAGTTATATTATTTTCTACAGCAAATTGTTTAAGATTATAACTCATTTGAGAATATTGTAATAATTCTGAGACTTTTGATTCACTTATAGATAGCCTATTAGCTAACTGAGATTGAGATTCAAATATTTTATTTTTAAGCAAATAATTGAAAGCAGTTCCTAATTCAACTGGGTGAAGATCTTGCCTATGTATGTTTTCTATAATTGCAATTTCTTCAGCTAAGTTCTTATCTTTGAGCAAAATACATGGCACCTTATCCAACCCGGCTACTTTAGCAGCCCTTAGTCTTCTTTCACCACTTACTACCTCATATTTACCTTTCTCACCATCATATGGAATCACGGTAAGAGGATGTCTAATTCCATGTTGTTTAATTGATTGAGCTAATGACTCAATTTCTTCTAGCGGAAAATGTTTTCTGGCTTGGTTTTTAAAGGGTATTAGATCATTAACATCAATATAATAATATTCACCTACGTTCTTCTCTAAACCTATACTTGACCTTCCAAAGTTAACTTCAGGTTTAGTTAGTTTTGATAATGACTCAGAAATTTCCTTATATCTTACTTTACCCATTTACAATCCTTATATATTAACAAGAAATATTTATAATATAATGCACTAACTCTGTGATATCTTCAACTGCAATAGAATTTTTCTTAGCAAATAATGCTAAAGGCTTACCTATCTTGGCTGAGGTAACTATATCTTCACTTCTTCTAATTGCAAAATTTTCTTTAATATATTCTGAATAATACATTTTAAGAACAGTCATTGCTTCAGCAGCATTTGTTGTCCTGTCCTCATACTTATTAGGTATAATATTTATTAACTTTGGAGCCATACGCATATGATGCCAAAATCTATTTAAATCCTCCATTAATAACTTTAATCCATTTAAACTATATGGCTGCGTCTCACATACTATATCTAGCACATCTACATAAGTTACTACATTTCTATTTAATATACTTATAGTTGGGTTAGTATCTACAAATATAAAATCATAATTATTTTCTATAGATTCTAAATCAATTTTTAGTCTTTCTTCTCTTTTTGGAAGTTGAGAAATCTCAGTTTCTAACCTTGTTAAAGATAAATTTGAGGGTATACAATCCAAACCATTAAATATTGTATGAATAACATTTTCCGGCTTTTGATTACCCATAATTAAATCATATAACGTAAGATTTTCATCATTGGCTAAACCAAAAGATACAGAAAGATGTGCCTGAGGATCTGCATCAATAACTAGGACATTGAAACCCATTAAAGCTATGTGGCAAGCAACCTGGAAACATATACTTGTTTTACCAGTTCCTCCTTTAAAATTATAAAATGAATGCTTTTTTTTAATTATTTTTTTATCTAAATCGAAAAGGGCTCTTATAGCTTGCCTGACATGCGCAATATTATATCTCATATTTCTATGATTACCTTCTTCTATTGGTAATATGTTATTAGTAGATAAATACCGACTCACCGCTGACTGAGAAACGTTAGCAAGTTGCGCCATAGTTCTTTGCGTTATACCTTCAACATTATAATCTACCATGCAATCCTTCTTTTTATTATTTAAAACTTTATTATATCTTCGCGGCCGCGAAGATATGTATTTAAATATTATTATATTATCATTTATAATTTATATCACTATTTTAGCTTTGCAACTTAATTTTTAATTTTTTATAAAATAGGTTGCAACATCAAATTAATATGTTATACCTAATATAAAGTAAATATTTAAGAAAGGTTAAGAAGGGTTATTGAGAGTATAAATTGAGATAGTTTTATAAAAAAGGGCACAGACTACGTCCATGCCGCTTAATCCTAAATTTATAGTACTATATTAATACTATAAGGTCAAGCGTAGTCTTTGTTTTATAACAACTTTTATTGTTTTAAAGGAGACATATGTCATGACCAAAATGACCATATATGAAAAGCTTTTAGAAAAGCATTTTCATCCACAAATCATTATCCCTCAATTAGCTGAGGAATTAGGCCTAGAGCAGGCAATCATCATACAACAACTTCATTACTGGCTGCAAAAATGTGGTAAAATAATCGATGGTAATGTTTGGGTATATAATACCTTTAATGATTGGAGTAAGCAGTTTGCTTATTGGTCTATCTCTAAAATTAAAAGATTTTTTTATTCTTTAGAAAAGCAGGGCATCATTTTATCTAAAAAACTTAATGCCTGTAAATCAGACCATACCAAGTGGTATTCAATTGATTACACTAAGCTTATTGAGATACTACAAAATTTCATGCCTGAAAAAAATTTTAGCTCAGAACAATTTGAACTATCTTTGTGTCAATCTGACACAATCATTAATAGGTTAACAGATAATAACCACCATAATACTAACTTTCTTTCTAATAATAATAAAACTAGTTCAAGGTTTAGAAAACCAGACAGACAAAATTTAAATTCTTTTGAAAAAGAAAGTTTTAAAGATGTTATGCAAACAATACCTTCACACAATCATATGTTCAAAACATTAGATAAAAAGACCGTTATAGTAGAGAAAGAGATATCAGAAGAAGGAACTGAT
>NZ_JSWE01000087.1 GCF_000815465.1 Candidatus Jidaibacter acanthamoeba
AACAAGAAGAAGCTAAACAGAAAGAACAGGGGCTGAGAGGGAAAGAAAAAAGAGGGGATAAGAATGATAGCCAAGAGTATAGGGAACAAAGGATATCGAGTTATGAAGAGATACATAGAGCTAAGAAGCCAATAGAAATAAAAGGGTTATTTGAAGACGCTAAAAGTAAAAAGCTAGTAATATACGGAAGAGCTGGAATAGGGAAAACGACATTATGTCAATATTTAACGGTTGCCTGGCAAAAGGAAGAAATATGGCGAAATAAGTTTAGAGCAGTAATTAAGTTGCCGCTTAGAGAGTTAGCTAACTACATAGAGACCGAGAATAGCGCCACACTAGAAGGTTTTATAAAGCAGACCTATTTGCCCGGGGTACGAGGTATTAGAGAATCAGAGATAGCACAGTTTTTAGGAAACAATGTAGGTAATATACTCTACCTACTTGATGGATATGATGAGATAGTTCCCTTGCTTAGAAAGCCGGGAGTAGGTGCTAAGCTAGGCAGTATAGTAAGAGGGATAATAGAAGATAGTATGGCTCATACTATAGTAACTTCTAGGCCTGCTAGGATTGAGCACAAGTTTGACCAAGAGTATGAGAATGTAGGGTTTATAGATCAGGATATTGAAAGGTATGTAAGTACATTTAAATCTGAAAGAGCAAAAGAGATACTGAATTTCTTAAAGAATAATAAGAGCTTATGGGGGATAGCTCATATACCGATTAACTTAGAGTTAATCTGCAGTGCATGGGGAATAAGCGGAGGAATAGATAAGGTTAGTACGATGAGTCAGTTATATGGAGCTATAACTGATAGGCTAATGGAGAGATATGTAGTTAAGAATCATGCAATAGAGCTAGATGATTTAACATGTAGGAAATTTAATAAAAGAACCCAGCCTATAGTAAGATGTCTTGAGAGAATAGCATTTAGGGGGATGAAAAATAACCAGATAATAATTCCGATAAAAGAGATACAAGGGATTATAGCGGAAGAAGAAAAGAGGAGTGGAGTAGGAAATTTACTAAGAGAAGTATTAAAGAGTGGAATGGTTAAAATAATAGGTGAGAATAATGATGAGAATAGGGAGATATATTTCCTACACTTAAGTTTCCAAGAGTATTATGCAGCAAAGTATATAGCAAGAGCAATTAATAATATAGGGACTGAAGAGTATAAGCAAGTATATGCATTTATTAGCGAGAATAAATACATACCTTACTATGAAGTAATGATGTGGTTCAGTGCTGGTGTATTATATCAGCAAGGAAGAGCTAGAGGTAATTATGAAGGATTAAATGGGTTCTGGAGGATAGTAGAAGCAGAGCCGCGAGAATTGGTAGGAATAAGGCATGTAAGTTTAGTAATTCGAAGTTTAGAAGAGTGTGAAGCTAGTGAAAAGGTAGAGAAACATAAAGAATTAATAAACTATATCAAGCAATGGATAAAAGTTAGAGCCAACATTCGGCATCTTCGCACCTTTATGATAGAAATACTTAAAACCACCCCTCCATATTCCAAGCTATAGCTGAAGTATTTATTGAATTAATGGAAGATAAAGAAAGATATGTAAGGCAAGCAGCCGCAGAGAGTTTAGGTAAGATAGGGCAAGGAAGTGAGAAAGTAATTGATGCACTAC
>NZ_JSWE01000088.1 GCF_000815465.1 Candidatus Jidaibacter acanthamoeba
CGCAAATAAGTAAATTTAACTGACATACCTAAAGAATTAAATATCATAAAGGAAGTAAGGCAGCCATATTAATAAGCTTAGGATCAAAAGAAATCAGCTGCTATGAAAAGAAATAAAGGCAGAAGAAATAGTTATGGTAAGATTAAATACAAAGTAAATAACTGGAAAGAGTATAAGCAATCTCTAAAGAATAGGGGATCACTTATCGTCTGGATAAGTAAGGATATAGAGAAGTTATGGTATTTTAGTAAAGGAAATATATGTAAACGAGGAAGGTTAACCTTTTA
>NZ_JSWE01000089.1 GCF_000815465.1 Candidatus Jidaibacter acanthamoeba
ATATAGCTTGCCGCAGCCTTATGCCACATTTTCACATAAATATTTATAATACCCTTGTTGAGACTTGGGAAACCTCATTAATTATAGCTGCATGTGCTGGATACATTGAGATAGCAAAACTTTTAATAAAATATCATGCTGAAGTGGATATCCAGGATATTGATGGTAAAACAGTATTACATTATGCTATAGACTCAGGCGAAAAGGAAATAGTCAAACTACTTTTAAAAAATGGTGCGAATATGCATACCCAAACGAAGTTAGGAATTTCTCCTTTTATGCTTGCCAGGGATACTAATTTACAAATTTTTCGATTATTTTTGGAGAGAGAAAATGTTTTAGTATAAAAAATATAACCATAACTAATTCGGTTAAAAAATAGGAGAAGTTTATATTAAGCCCAGAGCCTAAATCCAGGCAATAAAATATTACAAACAAGTACCTAGTATTTGTAACAAGAAGCTGGAAGCGCGATCTGGTTAAGCAGTAGAGTTGGAAAGAACATTTAAGAGAGAAACCCACTAAAATAGCATAAGCAACATTCCAATTAAATAAATCATTGAGGGTTTGGCTTTAGTAATGATGAGGGATAGAAAGAGAAAAGAAGGAAGAAGATAGAAAAGGAAAAATAATGGAAAGCTGCCTGAGATGTGGAGGGATGGAATTAAAGAAATATGGAAAAGCAAAAGGTAAGATAAGGAAGAAGTGCGCAAGATGTGGTTATCAGCAAACGCGAGATATTGCGAGAGGGAGGAGCCAAAGAGATAAAGCCCTAGCATTAGTACTATATTTATCAGGGTTATCAATGAATATGACCGGAAAGATAATAGGAGTTAGTACACAAACAATAATGAGGTGGATAAGAGCCTGGAGTGAGAAGTTAGGGCAATTGGTTGTGTTGCGAGAAATGAAATATGAAGGTAGGTATAAGGTAAGGCAAGCAACTTAAT
>NZ_JSWE01000090.1 GCF_000815465.1 Candidatus Jidaibacter acanthamoeba
GATAAACTTAAAGTATGGGAAGAATATTATAATAAACAAAGATCACATAGCGCTTTACAAGGTAAAACACCTTGGGAAAGATATAAGGAGTTAGAAAACAAAATTCCCTCTTTAGATGAAATACAGGTGAATTATGAGCTAAATCAAGAAAGTTTTGTTATTCAAAACTACAAGTACGACCAAGCAATAAGAGCATTAAAGAAGAAGTAGCTAATATATTTAGGGGAAAAACAATATAAAAACTGAAATAATAGTTGAAGATTGGTAATGATGTCTATGAATCAGAGAGGCACATATTAATCAAGAGTTAATCTTATATTCCAATGGTAACTAGGTATATGAATCACACAACTAACATTATTACAAATTATTCAATCCAATCCATTATCCATCTATCGTACATTACATTCTAAAGACTAGAGTTCATATAACTCTCATTTTACATAATTAATAAAATACTTTTCTTACATTTTATTTTATAAGTAAATACCTTTTAATTGTTAATAATATTAAATATTATTATACTATGGTAAAGTATAATTAACATATATAATAAAAATGGTAATTAAAAAACTATATAATGATAAAAATAAAGTTCTTATAGCTTTATCCGTAGGTAATATCTTAGAGTTTTATGATTTTGCACTTTATGGTTTATTAGCTCCTAAAATTGCTATACTATTTTTTCCAAATAATTCCGATTTAATTTCCTTAATCTTAACTTTTTCTATTTTTACTATAGGATTTATAGCGCGCCCATTCGGTGCCCTGCTTTTTGGTTATATAGGAGATAGATATGGACGTAGTTTATCTTTAAGCTATTCATTATTATTAATGGGTATTATTACTTGTTTAATAGGTATATTACCCACGTATAATGAAATAGGTATATTAGCACCTTTGTTTTTATGTATTTTGCGTATATTACAGGGTATTTGTATGGGGGGGGAATTTAGTGGATCTTTAATATTGGTTTCTGAATTACTGTCTAATAAAAAACATAAGGCTTTATATACTTCTGTCTGTAGTGCTGCAGGAGTTTCAGGATGGTTATTAGCTGCTTTTATAGTGTTTATAAGTAATCAATTTAATTATATTTCATATTCTTGGCGTTTACCATTTATTTTAAGTGGCTCAACAGCATTTGTTGGGTATTTTATACGCCAATCTTTGAATAATACTGAGAAAGTATTAAGTAACTTAAAAACTAAACAATATAATAAATTTTCTATTACCTCTTTATTATCCCAAAGTATTTTACCATTCTTAATTATGGTTTGCATTGGAGGTTGTATGGGTATAATATTTTATGGTCAATTTATTTTCCAAAACACATTTCTGACAAGCATACTTAAGGTTAATACAAATTTAGCATTACTAGCGATAATGATAGGCATAAGTAGCTATATGGTTTTCTTGCCTATCTTTGGTTGGTTATCTGATAAGATCGGGCACTCAAATACCATGATGTTCTCTGCTATTTCTATTATGCTTTTAAGTTATCCTATATATAATTGTTTTATTACAAAAGATTATATTAAAATTATATTAGCAGAAGTTTTATCTGGCGCTATTTTAGCCTTGTTCATGGGTCCTGCAACTTATGTTATGACAACTTTATTTCATATACGAATGAGGTATACGGGAGTATCTTTCGGTTACAATGTTGGAGCAAGTCTATTTGGAGGAATAACACCTACAATATCAATGTTATTATATCAGTTAAATTTAAATCCTATGGATCCATTCCTGTATTTAGCATTTGCAGGTGTGCTAGGAATATTTGGAACTTATTTATATCAAAAATTGGGAAATAATTTAACTAATTAACAAGGTATATAGATCACGAAAAATATGAATCACTCCATCTGCTTCAAGTTTGTTAATAAGGTCACTTTTTGAATTTACACCTATTTTATACATTGCATTAGCAAGGTATGTCTCAATTGTTCTATAAGATAAATTCAATATTCTTCCGATTTCCTTGGAGCTTTTACTATGAATAAAAAAACATATACTTTCAATCTCTCTTTTAGAGAGAGATAGTAAACCATAATTTTTTAATTCATTAATTAATAATTCATAATTTAGTTTAATTAAGTTTTGATTTTTATATTTTTCAAACTCTAAATACATACCCAGTTGAGAATATATATCTAACATATTAATATAACACTCATAATTAACGATTTTGTTTGATTCAAACTCGAATATTGTAACACCTTGATATTGAACAATTTTTCCTGTAGCTGCATAGGAATTAAACTCATTTTCATGCTTCCCTGTGCAAATCCATTTTGTTACCACCTTATTTCCAGCCATAATGTATTCAATATTAGACACAGTAATATTTGGAAAACCTGTTAACCAAGAATTATTTACATTTAAAATTTGATTTTTACCAATCTTTTTACCTAAAGGGCTAGTGATAAGTACCTTATCATTAAAAGTACTATATAAAGCGTTTTCATCATTACATTTGGTATTCCATAATTCATTTAAAAAACTTTCAATAATTTTTTTAAATTTCATATTCTAGATCTACTACCGTATTTTCTACGTATATCTTTTTATATCTAATTATGTTTTAAATTTCAAATATAAAGAGAAGAAAAATTAAATAAGGTAAGTTTAGATAATATTTAAAATTAATAAACGAATAAACAAACATTATTATAAAGGATAAAAAATGATTAATAAAATTTATGATTTTATTGGTATAGGGTTTGGACCCTCAAACATCTCATTAGCCATTATATTAGAAGAACAAAAAGGTTTATCATATAAATTTATCGAATCCGCTCCTAACTCTATTTGGCAACCCGAAATGATGCTAGACGGAGCAGATATTCAAAATAACCCTATTAGAGATTTGATCAGTATAAAGGATCCAAGAAGTAAATATACCTTTATAAATTATCTTCATGAAAATAATAAATTAGTAAAATACCTTAACTTAGGACTAAAATTTCCTTTAAGAAGGGAGTACGCTCTATATGTGGAGTGGTGTGCTTCTCACTTCAAAAAATACGTAGATTATAATAAAAAAGTAAATGAAATAACTTTAATAAAAATTAATGGTGAAAATATTTACAAGATAAAGGTGGGTACGAATGAAATTTATCACAGCAGATCTTTAGTATTAGGGACAGGAAGAATGCCTCACATACCGAAAGAATACGAAAATTTATCAAATTTAAGAATTTTTCATTTAACTTCATATTTATCTAGTTTAGCTAAATTTGAACATAATAGAATTGATAACTATAAAATCGCTGTTATTGGAGCTAGCCAAAGTGCTGTTGAAATCATTTTAGACCTTAATAAGAAATTTCCTAATGCCGAAATCCATAATATTATAAGGAAATTTAGTATAAAGTTGAAAGATACAAGCCCATTTAGCTATGAAATTTATTACCCTGAATATATTGATTTATTTTATAATTTACCTTTAGCAAAGAAAGAAAAGCTTAGAGAGGAAGTAAGAGCTACAAATTATAGTACGGTAGATGAAGATGTATTAAATTCTCTGTACTTAACAATTTATGAACAAAAGTTAAATAATAAACAAAGAATATTTGTGCATAACAATAGTAAAGTACATCAAGCAGAAATAATAAATGATAAAGTAAGAATTAAATATTCCAATGAATTCAAAGAAACAAGAGAATACAACGATTATGATTTTGTAATATTAGCTACAGGTTTTAGAGATATTGGTTTTAGAGAAAATCAAGAACCATATCCAAAAATTTTGGAAAAAGTTATTAGTTATTTTTCGTTTAATGAGCTTAATTATATTGATATTAACAGAGATTATTCATTAAAAAATCTATCCTCTTTAACACCCCCAATATATTTGAATGGATTATGTGAGACTTCCCATGGTCTTGGAGATGCAGGCTCATTTAGCTCAATCCCAATAAGAAATAGCTATATAGCTAATAGTCTATTTAATCATTTTATTAAAATAAATAAAGCAGTAGGTTAAATATGATAAAGGTAAATGAAACTTTTTTTTCAGGGAAAAAAATAAGTAGAAGGCAAGCTGCAAATACTATTTCCAGTCAAGTGCAAGAAAAAATATTACCTGTAAAAAATCTAGGTACTTATTCTACTACTAAAATGGATTATACTATTAATAAAATTATTTGTAACCACCTAGGATTCAATGCCATAAATAAAAATGAATATAAATTTGTTACTAATATAACAGATGAGTGTTTAGAGATATTCTATAAATTATTTAATGTTTCTAAACATGACAATCCAATAGGAATAAGTACCGTAGGCTCTTCAGAAGCAGTAATGTTGGCGGGATTAAATTTAAAATTATTGTGGTTAAGGAAAAAGAAAGAAAATAACAATATTAAACCAAATATTATTGTTAGTCAAAATGCACATCTTGTTTGGAAAAAGTTTGCAAGCTACTTTGATATTGAAGCAAGAATAGCAGAAGTTAATGAACATAGTATCTTAACAAAGCCTAAATCAATACTAAATAAAATTGATGAGAATACTATTGGGGTGTGTTGTACTTTAGGTAATACTTACACCGGGGGGTTTGACCCAATTGAGGAGATAAATAATAATTTAATCGAATTTTATAAAAAGTTTGGAATTAATGTCTATATACACGTAGACGCTGCAAGTGGGGGTTTTGTCACTCCTTTTAAATTTCCTAAAATTAAATGGGATTTTCGGCTATCCCAGGTTATCTCTGTAAATGTATCTAGCCACAAGTATGGATATACGTATCCTGCAGCAGGATGGCTGGTTTTCAAAGATAGAAACTACTTTTGTGATAATTTTAACCAGAAAGTTCCTTATTTATCAGGCTCTTCTAATAGTTTTGAAATGAATTTTTCTAAGCCAGTTACTAACATACTTGCTCAATATTATAACTTTTTTACTCTAGGGATGCATGGTTATAAAAAAATATTAGAAAGATTATATTCTATAAAAGATTACATTACAAAAGAATTACAAGGTACCCCTTTTGTTGAGATTCTCGAACAAAAAGAAGCACTTCCTGTAATAATATTTTGGGTTAAAAACTATCCATTTTATACTGAGGTTCTATGTCAAAAACTTGAGCAATACGGATGGAGTATTCCTGTATATAATTTACCTAATGGAACCCACGACGTAGCAAGGATTGTACTAAGACGGGAAATGACTTTTGATCTCGCAAAACAGCTAATTAAAAATATTAAAGAAATATTTAACAGAGAATTTCATTACATGCAAACAATTTATTTAAAACCAAAAGGAGAAAAAACATGCGTTCAAAAATAGTATCACCTTCATTAAGTAATTTAGGACATTTAACTGAATTATTTTGTCAATATAGAACTTTTTATAAACAACCACTTGATTTTGAGAAAACTCGTAAATTTGTTTTCGATAGATTAAATATGAAAGATTCTATCTTTTTTATGGCTTATGAAAAAGGTTCAAAAGTAGCAATGGGATTTACCCAGCTCTATCCTAGTTTTACCTCTGTCGGCATGCAAAGAATTTATATTTTGAATGATTTGTATGTAGCTCCTGAATATAGAGGAAAAGGTGTTAGTAAAGCGCTTTTAACCCGGGCTCATGAATTTAGTATTGAGAATGGAGCTCAAAAAGTTTCATTAATGACTGCTGATAACAATATAATTGCACAAAAATTATATGAAAGTTTAGATTATAATTTTGATACCCAATTTTCCCATTATAATTTTATTTTACCTCAAAATAATATAACTGAAAATTCTTTTCAAAAACTCAGAACCTTAAGAACCAGCTATATAAAAGAGAATCTTGAATTAAGAGCAGTCACTGCAAAAGATTTAGAAAGCTTATCTGTCTTATTTGATAAATATAGAACTTTTTATAAAAAAGAGTCGGATATTTCTAGTGCAAAGAAATTTTTAGAAACTAGGTTGATGAATAATGATTCAAAAATATTTATTTTAGAAAATAATGAAACTGCAAGCTCTGTGGGCTTTGCGCAGCTCTATCCTTGTTTTACATCTGTAGGCTTACAAAGAACTTATATATTGAATGATCTATATATAATTCCCGAATACAGAAATCAAGGGATAGGTAAATGCGTATTAGATTTCATCCATCAATACTGTATGGAAGAAGGAGCTCAAAAAGTTTCATTAATGACTGCAAAAGATAATATACATGCACAAAAATTATATGAAAAGAAAGGCTATATTTTGGACACAACGTTTAAACACTATAATTTACATTTTCCAAATATTGCTCAAGAGGTAACTCCTTTATCCATCAACCATACCATGGATTCGAAAGTGATATCTAGACATTAAAACCTAAACTAAGAGAAAGATTATGATTGTTAAAAGATTAGAAAATCAAGAGTTTAAATATGAATACGGTTGCTTATTTAGGCGCCTAATGCCATGGGAAGGAACAGCTAAAACATCATGGGGAAGTGGCTGGGTTAAACTAGCCCCTGGTGAATTTACCACTCCTCATAACCATAGCATGTCAGAAATCTTTATTATAATTTCAGGTCAAGGAACTATGACAATAGGTAGTGACTACACTGAGGTGGGAAAAGGAGATTTAATTTTTATAGATGCTAATAAAACTCATCATATACGTAACACTAATGCTAACGAGCTATTAGAAGTAATATGTATTTGGTGGAATAATTAAACTAAATATTAAGGTAGATATTATGTATATTGTAGCTGCTTCACCTCCGACACCTAACGGTAAATTGCACTTAGGTCACATAGGTGGTCCGTATTTAGCCTCGGATGTTTTTACAAGATTAAATAGGCTAATAGGAGAGGAGGTAATTTATATATCAGGAATAGATGGATATTTAAATTATGTGGTATGGCAAGGAGAAAAATTAGGCTTATCTCCGGAAGAAGTAGTGATTAAATATAGTGAAGAAATTAATCAATGTTTAACTGGTCTAGGAATAAGGATAGATTCCATGCACCCAGGTAATAAAGAAAAAAACAATTTTACAAAACAATTTTTTACCAAATTAATTAATACAGATGCTGTTGTTGTTAAAGAGTATAAGACTTTATTTTGCCAAGATTGTAATAGAGATCTTTATGATTCGTATATTACTGGTTTATGTCCTAACTGTGTTGAAGAAACCAAAGGAAATATATGTGAAAAATGTGGCCATCCGAATGATCCGATACAATTAATTAATTCTCATTGTACAATAGATAAAAAGCACAAAGTAGTTATTAAATCTTCAAAAAGGTTGGTATTACCTTTGGAGAATTATAGGAAGCAAATAAAAGATTTTTATTTAAATAAAAAAGAATGTTTTTTAAGACCTAGAGTATACAAATTGCTAAATGAGTTATTAAGTAAACCATTGCCTGATTTCCCCCTTACTTATCCTTCTAATTGGGGTAACCAAGTAGAAGATATTCCAGACTTAGCTGGCCAAATTTACAACTCTTGGGCAGAAATATTACCTGGATTTATATATGAATCCCTTAATTCTTCTAATAAAACTATTGAAGAATTATGGCATAATAGAAATGTAAAATTTTTAGAATTTTTTGGTTTTGATAATTCATACTTTTTCATAATGGTACATTTAGCTTTATTATTTGCAATGGGTAAAGATCATGTAAAATATACAGCTTTAATAAGTAATGAGTTTTTATTATTAGATAATAAAAAATTTTCAACTAGTAGAAATCATGCCATTTGGGCTACTGATATTATTAAAGAATATAATGGAGATATAGTAAGAGCATATTTGTGCTCAATTAGTCCTGACAATCATCAATCGAATTTTTCTATCGATAATTTAAAAAATTTTGCAAGTTATATTAGAGAAAACCTTAATAAAATATTATTAGATATTGATCAAATTTTTGCATCCAATAATTATTCTTATGATTTAAATGACAGTACCGTGAAAGAAGAATTAAAAGATAAGTTATCAAGACTTAAAGTTTATTCTTCTCCTGATAACTTCAGCTTAAGAGAAATGGCAGCCTACATGCAGATTTATATCAATTGGGCGACTATAAAAGTAACCAAACTAATCGATATGCAAAAAGAGCCACGGCTTCATAAGATAATAACTGCTGATGCATTTTATATCTTATATGGATTAGCTATTATTATTTCTCCTATAATGCCTACTTTAGCTAATAATTTGAGCACCATTATTTTGAAAATGCCATTAAGATTCAAATTAAATCTAGAAAGTTCCCAAGGAGAAATAGATGGCTCACTGAAAGAATTTATTTCTAAATTTTTATAATGATATATTCTATGAAATTTATAAATAAGCCTTACTGGGAATCATATAGAAATTTGGTTTATAAAAAACAAGATAATATTGAATATCCTAGTAATATTGATGTGGTCATAATAGGTGGAGGGTATACAGGGTTAAATGCGGCTATACCTTTACTTAAAGCAAATTTAAATGTGCTAGTGTTAGAAGCCAACCATATAGGATCAGGTGCAAGTGGTTTGAATACAGGTTTTATAACTTGTGAGCCTATTAACACTCAAGATTCAAAATTATTAACCATACCTTTGAAAAGTAAAAATTACTTAATAGACCTAATAAAAACACATAAAATTCATTGCGACCTAGAATGCAATGGATCAATTAAGCTTGCAACCAAGATAAGGCATATGTACATGTTGGAAAAAAACATGTTGAAATATAATAGTTTATTTGGGAAGTATTTTACATTGTTATCTTCAAAAGAATTAGAAAAAGAAAGTTCAATGTCGAATGTTTATGGAGGTCTTTTAAATCAACTAAGTTGTTCCTTGAATCCTATAAAATATATTGAAGGCTTAGTAAATACGATTAAAACTTTAAATGGTAACATATTTGAATACTCTAAAGTTACAAATATTGAAAAGCAATATTCTTCTTACAAGGTGACAATAAACAATCAAATTAATATAATCTGTAAAGAAGTGATAGTTGCAACAGATGGAGAAAAAATCACTAATTCAACTAATCTTGTTTGTAAAAAATCACTAACAATCAGCTCTTATGTTATAGGAACAACTCCTATTTCAAAAGATCTTCAATATCTTATCTCTATTCGTAAAAGAAATTTTTTTACTACTTCTTTTTTTACTAATTATTTTAAACTAACTGCGGAGGGGAATTTACTTTTTGGAGGAGAAGCGAGCTTTTTTCAAGAAGATATAAATACTAACTTAATTGATAAACTTTACAGCAAACTCCATTATTTTTTTCCTTTCTTAAAAGATATTAAAATTGAATATGCGTGGAAAGGAAATATAAATTTGACACTAAACCGAATACCATTTATAGGCCAAGATAGCCAAAATATGAAATATTCTTTTGGTTATTCAGGTCGAGGAGTATCAATAGCAAGTTATTATGGTCATAATTTAAGCCAATTTATATTAGGTAAAGAATATGACAAAAATATTTTTTCTAGCAAAATACCTAATTTGAACCCATATCATAAATCATCATTTTTCTTAAAAAGTGGTTATTACTATTATAAAATAAAAGATTTTTTATTTTAATATTTACAGGATAAATTATGAGCAATTTACTAAAAAATAAGCAACCATTATTCGATAATATTGCAATATATTACGATCTTCTTTACGATTATAAAAATTATAAATTAGAAGTCTTAAATATCTTAGATCTAATTAAGCAATTTAGAAAGGCAAGTACTAATACTTTGTTAGATGTTGGATGTGGCCCAGGGAGGCATCTACAATTTTTTAGAAAACATTTTAACTGTATGGGTATAGATGTTAGTTCTAAAATGCTAAAAATAGCAAAAAAAAATGCTCAAGGAGTAATTTTTCAAAAGGCAGATATGACAAACATGAATTTACATAAAAAATTTGATGTTATTACATGTCTATTTAGTACCATAGGATATACTAGTAATTATACTATGCTTAAAAATACATGGCAAAATTTTTACAATCATTTAAATGAAGATGGTATAATAATTGTAGAACCTTGGTTTAACAAAGAAACTTATAAAATAGGGTATCCCTATATGAAAACCTATGAGAGTGAAGAGGTTAAAATTGCAAGAGTTAATATTTTTGAATGTAGAAAAAATGTGTCTATTTTGGATTGTCAGTATTTAATAGGAATAAAAAATAAAAAATTAAAAGTTTTTAGGGATATGCATGAATTGGGCTTATTTGATATTAATAAAACCTTAAAGATTATTACTAATATTGGTTTGACTGCATTATATTTAGAACCTAATTCATTATTTGAGCGTGGTATTTACATAGCGGTAAAAAAATGATTCAGATAATAAAAAGAATATTCCCTATACCTTAGGTGTCAAACGAACACGGTTCATTAAGTGCACACTGAATATTAGTATTGACTACAGCAATTCCTTAGGCACTTGAATTATATGGAGTTTGCCGTCATTATTTTCCATAAGATATATTATGATAGTTTTTGTGTGTAAGCCCAAAGTAGTAATGTCGTGTTTGTGCAAAATAGAAATGTCGCCTTTTATATTGAAGTTATAAGTCAATATTTTTAAAATAAAACTATTAGATTAATATTTACTCCCTAGATCTACCCTCAGAATTATCTCTTCTTCGCTCCTTTTCTTGTAATATTTTACCCCCATATGTACTGCTACTTAAAGTTTTTTTATCATCCTTTGACTGTGAAGCAGCTTGGTTAGTTGTAATAGGCTCCACTATACCCATTTCATATAAAAGTTTTGCTTGCTCTAGACTACGACCACTATTTATATGCCCTTCAATACTTGATATATATTTAAGATTTTGTTGTATTTTGTCTTTTAATTCCCTAGCATTCTCTCGATCATTAAGAATCTCCACAATTTTTTCTAAGGCTGATCTTATTTTTATCAATATATCGATGGTTTTTGCCGCATCTCTTGCTTCATTAATAAGTTCTTCAGCTAAAGAAGAACACGTTCCCTTAATCAATCGACTACTGGATTGGTACTGGTAGTAACTCACTATACTATCATTAATATAACAACCACAATAAGCAATTGCTTGAATACCAAAGTCTATATCCCAATAACTATTCGCTTCATGTTTTGCAGCAAAAAAATTATCTGCTAAAACTTTCCTTGCTACAATTATATTAGAAAAATTTATTTTTTTAGATCGTTGAAAAAGTTTTCCAATTGGTTAATATCTTTAACTTTAGATAAATTATAAAATATTGTTTTAAAATACTCTTTCTGTTGGTCTTCATCTAAATCTCGTAATTTGACTTTTAACTGATACTGTCTTGCCAGATCTTTTAATTTACCATCTTGTTCAATTTTAGTAATAAAAGTTTTCAAATTAGGCTCCTGTATAGACTCTAATATTTGAAATATTTCTTCAACTAAAGGATCATCATAGGATATAGATAATGTATCATCACCAATAAGGCCCAGTGTTAGAGAACGTGCAAAAACGGAACTCAATGTTCTTCTATGCTAATTAAAAAAGGAACTTTATGTGGCAACAAGCTTGAAAATTTAATATTAGTAAAACAGAAGCTCTGTAGTCTTTAAAATCGCTTGCTTTTCAATATACTTTTTCTATATTCTCCAAAGTTCCTAGAATTATCAGAGCCGGTACTTTTATATAACATTATTACCAAAAGTTGTTATGAACCGCTCTATTTATATAGCTTAAAGTTACTAGTAAACATCACACTTATCAGAAAGGAACTTAATAAACAAGAAAAGAATGCTATTTTTGATAACTTTCCTATTACCTACTCATAAACGGCAAACCTTGGAACCTGCATAAACTAAGGAGCTCAATACTAGAGTTCCGTTTTTGCACGTTCTCTAACACTGGGCCAATTACTTACAACTATAAGACAGTTTTTAAAATTGATATTAAACATACTTGTTGGATTGAAGAACTTATAGAAATTGAATGCACTACATTTCTCTTTATCTTCTTGATTCATATGTGGTAAGCTATCTTGAGCATCAAACTCAAAGAATCGTGATAAATTAATTAACAGTAAGTGAGCATAAACTTCTTGTTTGACTCCTCTCCCTGTTTTAGAATGAAACTCATCAATATTGATAATTTTCTTGGATATTTTATAAAGTTCTTCAATACTCCACCGCTCGTGATAAAGATCAGGAAAGGAATTAGCTGGATACTGCTCACCACTTAAAGTTGTCCCATACAGGTAAGTTTTTCCCTTAATTGTAACGGCTTGATTTTATAAATACAAATTCCAGCAATCAAGTACAAATTTTGTCCAGAATTAATTGCGACTAGAAAAACAGTTTGTCCAGGATTAAATGATTTTATAAATTTTTTGTCCAGAAATAAGTGATTCTATAATTTTATTTTCCAGGATTATTTGCGAATGAGCTGCAAGCCTAGTATTTCTTATAAAATTATACCTAATTTATGAATTTCTTTATTAAGCTCTTCCCGGCGGCTTGGGGATAATTGTCCCCTTAAATATGCTTTTACTTCATGACGCCTGGCATTGAGGTAATCACATAATATTGTTAGGT
>NZ_JSWE01000091.1 GCF_000815465.1 Candidatus Jidaibacter acanthamoeba
CTTCCGTATATTGCTAATTTCTTTATCTCCTTATTTTCTCTCTTCTCAAATAACTTATCAATCTCTATAGATTCCTTCTCTTCGTGCATAGATTCGTAAGTCTCTAATCTTTCTTCCCTAAGTTTTCCTATTTTATCTCTGCTCCCCTCTTCTCTGCCTTGGACTTCTCTTAACTTTTTTTCATTCTCTTCTACTATTTTCTTCTTGAAAATAGCTAAGTTGATATAACCATCCGTTATCGGCTGCTCTTTTACTATTAAATTATTTAAATTCCTAAAATTTAAATAATACTCCTTCAATTGAGTAATTATTTCATGCTGCTTATTTTCGATTATGCTGGTTTTTTCAGCTCTCATTTTGCTCTCTTGCTTCTATATTAAATATTCTTTATTAAACTTAATTTTTTAACTTTAGTTTAAAGTTCTTAAATATATTAGTTTGGAATTTATAATTTTAATTTTTAAACCTTGAATATAATGTAAACATTGTTTATGAAATATAAATTTACAAGAGTTATTGTATTAGTTTTTACGAAAAATTTGTTATTTATATTTGATTAAAGTTAATTAAATATTAACTTTATAGATATTCTATTTGCTTACATTCCTTTTATACACTTCTAAGCATTTATAGTTTAAATGCCCTAAGTTCTTTCCTTTTCACTATATTTACTAAATGTTTACTGACTTAAATAATAAGGATCTACTTATCTTAAACATCTTACATATCTCTGCTATGCTGTTACTCTTATCTGCATATAACCTTCTCATCATCATCAGCTCCGGCTCACTTAGCTTCTTAGGCCTTCCCCCTAACCTGCCCCTAGCTCGTGCCGCACTTAACCCCGATAAGGTTCTTTCCTTTATTATATCCTTCTCAAATTCTGCTATAGCTGCAAATATGTGAAAGAATAACTTACCACCTGAAGTAGTAGTATCTATATTTTCTTGTAATGACTTAAATCCTATATCTCTACTATTTAATTCTCTTATCTCATCTATCAGATGCCTCAATGATCTTCCTAGCCTATCTAGCTTGTATACTACTACTGTATCTAAACCACTTCTTGCATACTTCTTTAGCTCCATGTACTGAGGTCTATCTGCTTTAGTCCCGCTTATCTTCTCTGCAAATATTTCTCCACACCCTGCTTTCTTTAGTGCATCTATCTGCATATCTAAATTTTGATCACTAGTTGAAACTCTTGCATACCCTATTAGCATTACTCTACCTTATCAGCTTCACATCTATACCGCTTATCTCAATATCACCCCATATCTTATCTGCCGTATATACAGGTATGCTTAAATACTTACCTAACGCTAAACAAGCTTTATCTCCAAGTGATAAGCCGTATTTACGCTCTTTATTTATTATCTCCAGCTCAGCTGTTATATATGCATGCTCTTCATTATATGTTATTATATTGCCTATAAGCTTATCTATTATAAATCTTACTTCTTTAATAGGTATATTATGTCTGGAAGTTAGTATTGCAGCACACTCTGCTACATTGACACTAGACATTACCGAATCCTTTAATAACTTTCCTGCTAACTCGGATCCTATCTCTTTATTAATAAATGCTAATAATACAGAACTATCTACAACCAATTTGCTCACTTTTTCCCTTCTTCGTTCTCTATTTCAACTTCCTTATTTCTCATCTCTCTTAGTTCTTCAACTAGTGATGTGCCCTGTGGTATATATTTACTTACCAGATCATGTACTTCTGATAATACTTGGTTTAAATTAATTATTCTTATTTCATTATCAACCACCCTTAAAACAAAAGCATCCCCTGCCCTCATTTTTAGTTGCTTTCTAATTTGAGAAGGTATTAGTAATTTACCATGGATATCTATATGTGTTCTTAGTTCCATTTAACTTTATATGAGATTTATATATTACTAACAAATATACTTGTTTACTTTTATATATTCAATATATTTTTTTATATTAAAAATGTATTATTGTATTTACAATGATTAGTTACTTATATATTAAACCAATTTTTAACTTATAGTTGTTTATTCTAAATAACCTTATATGCTACAATGATAGCAATACTTTATATAGATATAATTCATAACAATACAATCAACCTAAGTACTAATAGACGGAAAAGTATGTAATATATTTAAATAATTTATTAATTGAATATATTATAATTAAAATTTACATACACATATCCCTGTACTCATCTAAAATACATAGTTTATACATTATGATTTGGAGATTGGTTTATACACTAGAAAGTTGTTATTTTACGTTAGGCTACTTATAAAAAGCTAAGCAGTGTATAAAACGATCGTTTCTTACACTTTTGGGTATTATTATTTTTCATTATTACGGGAAATTATAAATTCACTCTTTAGAGCTTTGCTAATCCATGAGTTTGCTTCACGCTTAGTTGGTAATACTTCAAATCTTGTGTTATTTGTTCTATCAATCAAACAATCCATAATCTTTTCTTTTACTTCATCAGGAATTAAAATCTCCTCTAATTCTAAATTATTTTCTCTTATTCTTTGAAATATATTTGTATATCCTGCAAGTTCATTTGTAGATCCATTAGCTATGTGTTGTTTTATAATATTAAAAAGCCTAGGTACTTTCCTGTTCTTTCCACCCTCGCCTTTCTCTTCTACTGGCGTTTCAATTTTTATTTTTTTATCTTCTTGCTGTTTTTTGTCTATAGTCTCAATAATAGGGATAATGTGATCGAGTCTCAGACCATTTTCAATTAAAAAATATAGGCACTTATAATATGAAGAATACCTATTTTTACTATGCAAGTTATTTAACATAATTTCTAAATCATTATCCTGTAAACTTAGATTCTCTATATTTATTTTTTTCTTTATAAAATTGTCAATAACAGGCACTATAAAAGAATGATTCTTAAGATCATTAACCAACATGTTTTCCAGAACTTCACTATTAGTACTATCTTCTATGGCGTTCGGTTCAATTAACCGGAACTCTTCCAATACTTGCATGCTATTATATATTATAGCTTTTATAAAATCCTTATCTTCAATAATTTTTAATTTTATTCCCTCTAATAAGTTTTCATATACTTCTAATGGTGAAAAAATTGCACCATTTCTACATAATAACTCTATAGTTTGATTATAACCTTCATATGCAGCAAGATGTATGGCAGTCTCTCCTTCATTAGTTTCTACATTAACATTCATACCTTTGCTTATCAGATACTCAATTACCTCATTATGCCCTTCTAATGATGCTAAATGTATGGCGGTAAATCCATCCTCCATAGTATATTTTAACAAAGTAGGATCCTTGTTAACAAGGTTTATAACTTTCTCCTTATCCCCATTTTCTACTGCTTCTAAAAATTGAACATTCTTTTCAATCATATTTTCTCCCTTTAATTTCAAGAAGTGGTTAGCTAAATATAAGTAAGCTCTAAAGTTTGTTTAAAATATTACTGTATTTATTAGCTACTAACTTTATTAAGTTTTTTAATAAGTTCTTTACTTGGTTTAAAGCATAATGCTCCTTTATTACCAACTTCAATTTTTTGATTAGTTCTCGGGTTCTTTGCAAGCCTTGTAGTTCTTTTTTTTACCACCATAGAACCAAGTCCCCGTAGTTCGACTCTGTCCCCGCATACCAATGCGGTTGCGGCTTCCTGAAAAAAAGTATCAACTATCTTTTCTATTTTACTTAACGGCATTTCGCTATTAAATTCTTTCAGTCTTACAACTATATCTTTCTTAAATACACTTTTACCCATAAATTAGTTTAATGACTCTAATTAAAATTTTAATATTATTAAAACTTATCTTAAAACTAATCTATTGAAGTTGTAAATTAATATATTTTATAAAATATAAGTATATTATTTAAATTTTAATTATATACTAAGGTACCATTTGAAAATACTGACAATACTGTAAATTAGGATTAAATCTGAATGAGTCTTCCAACTATAGCTATTAACTTACACTCCTATCTGAACCGCTTAACTGATAATACATCAGTACTTCATATACCTTCTCTAATCTTTGCAACATCACCTTCTTTACTAAGACAGGATAATATCAGTAGTATCTTCGGCTATCCTGTGTTCTGTTTTCTCTTTGTGCAGTAATTTGTTGTGTATATGAAAAAGGTAGGGAATCGTTATTACTATATCTTTCTTTATAAGTATCATTGTTAGAATTATATAATTCCTCAGCTTTTGCTACAACTCTCCTGGTAAGGTCAAATATTGAGGTATGACCTTGAGACTTAAAAAAAGAATGTATTTTATCCAATATCTTATGTAAAGAATCATCATATGAAAGCAATGGTTTATCATTACATAGTTTTCTTAATCTAATAACAGCATCTGCAGGGCTCAAAAAATCCCCCTTGCTACCCACACATTTATATCTATCATTATTATACAAGTATGAAATAATCGCCCGGGAACAAAGATGAACTTCTTCATATATCCCGGTATCTGTTTTTACATTCAAGATACCCAAATATACTATAAGCGACCCACTTAATGTATATATACAGCTAAGCTTTTGTTGAAAATTGAGAAGAAGTTCTCTTTCAAATAACTTGCTTATAATTTCTATAGCATTTGCTCTTTTTTCATATAATGAAGGATTAAGTTGGAATATATCAAGCAGGTAGTCTGCACATTGTGAATTGCAATAATTACTATTTATACCGGCTGTTGTTCGCATACATAAAATTTCTTTACATATCTTATTAAGATATTCAGTAGTCGGTGCTGATAATTCTGCTTGGTTAAGAACCTTCTTCAAAGTTCTGACTAGTGGGAGAAATATGTTTAGCTCTATTATATCGTGCTCTGATTCTCTTCGAGTATAAATTTCTATTTTTTTTGAAACTAGATTCTCATAGTATTGATCAACATTTCGTGCAAAAATATTATTTTTTTGCTTAAGGAAAATATATAGCTTATGAAGTATAATTAATTTCACGGAATCACGTATATCACTTCTTCCTAAGCAGGTATCTAACGATATTTTAAAGTTATGCCGATCCCCTGCTCTACTTGAATTGATAATTTCTGTAAGGTTTTTAAATAAAAATTGTTTTATTGCCGGAGTTATACTTTCTTTTTTAGAATCACGCATGTCATTTTCCAGATTATCAACAATTCTAAAAACATCGGACGCGGTATTAGTAAACCTATAAGAATAATTGACCTTGGATGCTGAATAGCCTGGTTTATAATCTCTCATAGTAATAGCATAGTTTATATTTTTATTATGCTTCAACATTACAAAAATATATAATAGTTTGCTAGATATTATTATT